>JAAXHN010000077.1 GCA_012270885.1 Acidimicrobiia bacterium
GTGCCGTGCTGATCGTCGTGGAACACCGGGATATCCAGCCGTTCCCGCAATGCCTCTTCTATGTAGAAGCAGTCGGGAGCGCGGATGTCCTCCAGGTTGATCCCCCCCACCGTGGGCGCCAGCAACTCACAGAACCGGATGAGATCCTCAGGATCCTCCGAGTCAACCTCCAGGTCGTAGACGTCGATATCGGCGAATCTCTTGAAGAGGACCGCCTTCCCCTCCATGACCGGCTTGGCGGCCAACCCCCCGATGTTTCCCAATCCCAACACCGCGGTGCCGTTGGTCACCACGGCCACCAGGTTGCCCCGGTTCGTGTACTGGAATGCCTCGCCGGGGCTCTCGTGGATCACCAGGCAGGGCTCCGCCACTCCCGGGGTGTAGGCGAGACTCAGATCAGCCTGGGTAAGAGTGGACTTGGTCGCCCTTATCTCCACTTTGCCCGGTCGGGGATGGGAGTGATAGTGGAGAGCTTCGCTGAACTGGGCCATGAGGGGACTCCCGGATGAGAGATCTACAGGTCCTGGTAGGCGGGCAGGGTCAGGAACTCCACGAATTCGTCCTCCAGAGCCACTTGGGAGAAGATCTCCCAAGCGCGCTCGAAGCGGCCGGCGCGATAGTGCTCGTCTCCGATGTGGGCCCGGATGCGGGCCAACTCCGCGGTGGCGACTTCACGAACCATCGGCGCGGTTACTGCGGCGCCGGTGTCAAGCCGGGCGCCATGCCGCACCCACTGCCAGATCTGGGAGCGGGAGATCTCGGCGGTGGCGGCGTCTTCCATGAGATTGTCAATAGCTGCCGCGCCGGTGCCCGTCAGCCAGGAAGCCATGTAGCGAATGCCGACCGACACGTTGGTCCTCACCCCGCCCTCGGTTATGGCGCCACCCTCGACTTCAGGGTTTACCAGATCCTGTGCGGTCACTGCAACATCATCCCGCTGTCGATCGATCTGATTGGGACGTTCTCCCAGGACACGATCGAATTCAGCCATTGCCACCGGTATCAGGTCGGGATGGGCCACCCAGGTACCGTCGCAACCGGCTTCGGCTTCCCGCCGCTTGTCGGCCGCCACCGCGGCCAGTGCCCGTTCGGTCACCTCGGGGTCGCGACGATTGGGGATAAAGGCCGCCATTCCCCCCATGGCATGTGCCCCCCGACGGTGGCAGGTGGCCACCCCCAACTCGGTGTAGGCGTGCATGAAAGGAGCGGTCATGGTCACCTGCGACCGGTCCGGCAGCACGTAACCCGAATGGTTGCGGAACTTCTTGATGAAGCTGAAAATGTAATCCCACCGACCCGCATTCAGGCCCGCCGAGTGGTTCCGGAGTTCATAGAGGATTTCTTCCATCTCTAAGGCGGCCGTGATGGTCTCGATCAGAACCGTGGCTTTGACCGTACCGATGGGAATGCCCAGAAGCTCGGAGACGTAACAGATCACATCGTTCCACAGTCGGGCCTCGAGATGGGACTCCAGTTTGGGCAGGTAGAAGAACGGACCCGATCCGGCCTCCATGGCCGCCCGTCCGCCGTGAAACATGTAGAGGGCGAAGTCGAAGAGCGCACCCGAGATTGGTTGGCCGTCCACTAGGAAGTGCTTCTCGGGAAGATGCCACCCTCGCGGTCGCACCAGGAGGGTGGCCGTCTCCTTTCGGAGCCGATAGGACTTGCGAGGCGTGTCCAGTTCAAGAGTGCGAAGTTGCGCTCCCAACAGGTTGTGTTGTCCCTCCACGAGATTCTCCCATGTGGGAGAGGTGGCGTCCTCAAAATCGGCCATGAACATCTTGGCGCCCGAGTTGAGGGCGTTGATCACCATCCGGGCATCCACGGGACCGGTTATCTCCACCCTGCGATCCGCCAGCGCCGGAGGCACGGGATCCACCTTCCAGTCTCCCTCTCGGATCGGGCGGGTTTCGGCCAGAAAGTCGGGGAGCACCCCCCGGTCGAACTCTCTCTGCCGCTCCACGCGCCTCTCCAGGAGATCCCTGCGACGGGAGTCGAACTCCCGGTGGAGAGCCGCCAGAAGGGAAGCGGCTTCGGCGGTGAGGACCTCGGCGGAGTGGGGAGTAGCGTTTCCAATTATCTCATAATTCATCATGACTTTGACCTAGGGTAGGAAAAGACCCGGTTCACATAGATTCGCGATCACAGAGTCCATGAAGCGACGGCTCAGGGCCCCGTCTATCACCCGATGATCGAAGGAGAGTGAGAGTGGCATCACCGGCCTCACCACCACCTTCCCGTCCTCGGCCACCGGGGCATCGGCGATCCTGCCCGCACCCAGGATGGCGGTGTTCCCGGGAGGGATGATGGGAGTGCCAAATCCTCCTCCCAGGGCTCCGATGTTCGTAACCGTGAAAGTTTGCCCGGTCAGTTCGTCTACCCCGAGGCTGCGGGACCTCCCTCCTTCCGCCAGACGCCTGGTTCCCTGGGCGATCTGGAGGACCGACATCTCCCCGGCGTCACGCAGCACCCCCACCAGCAGGCCGTCGGGGGCGTTGATGGCCACCCCGATGTGATACCCCGTGTGAACCAGGAGGTAATCGCCCTCCAGGGTGGCGTTGAACTCGGGATGACGACGCAGGGCGGGGAGGGTTGCCCCGATCACCATGGCATCGACGGACACGTCGGTGCCATGGTGCTCCGATAGCACTTTCCGGGCCTCAATCAACCGGGTGGCGTCCACCTGATCGAAGGTGGTGACGTGAGGGATCTCCGACCAGGACCGTGACATGTTGGCGCCAATGGTCTTCTGCAGCCTGCTGAGCGGTCGGCGTCGGACTCCCCGGGTGGTCGACACCGTTTCAGGCGGTGGATCGGCAACCGGATCCGCCGCCCGGGCCGCTGCCAATACATCCTGCCGGGTTATCCGGCCGCCGGGACCGGAACCCCGAACGTTCCGTAGGTCCACTCGGTGTTGGCGGGCCAGACGGCGCACCACGGGCAACGCCTGCACCGCTGCCGCTGTTCCCTGGGCGGGAGGCTCTCTCGCGGCCGCTGTCTCCCGGTGGGCCGAGCCGTCCTGGGAGTCCGGCGACCCGGAGGCGAGAGATGGAGCCTCTTCGGGTGATCCGATTACGGCCAGCACGGCTCCCACCGCCATCGTCTCCCCCGGCGCCGCGCCGTGGCGGAGCACCGTCCCTTCCACGGGAGAGGGGATGACCACAACCGCCTTGTCGGTCTCCACCTCCACCAGCGGCTCGTCCCTGGCAACCTTCGCACCCTCGTCCACCAACCAACGCACCACCTCGGCCTCGGTCAGTCCGTCGCCGATGTCGGGAAGGAGAAACTCGGTCGCCACCGCCCTGATTCTATCCGGCGGCCCACCTCCGGACCGGCGGTTCGGGTCAGGCAGGCCTAGACGTGGACTCCCCTCAAGAGCTTGGCCAATAGCGCCATGCGCACCAGCATGCCGTTCTCCATCTGCTGGAAATACACAGAGCGAGGGTCGGCGTCCAACAACTCGTGGTCAGCGGGTCCTCCCATCTCGTGCTTGCGGGGAAGTGGATGCATCAAGATGGCGTCTCGCCGGGCCCGGCCCATGACGGAGGAGGTCATTATGAAGCCTTCTTTGACCTCTTCGTATTCGGCTTGATCGGCGAACCTCTCCTCCTGGACCCTGGTCCAGTAAATCACATCCGAGCGGCCCAGGACCTCCTCCAGTTCCGAAGTCTCCAAGACGGTTATGTCCGCTCCCCGGAGGCGCTGGACAATAGAGTCCGGCATAGACAGGGAGGGGGGCGACACGAAGTTGACCTTGGTCTCCCGGGCCCCGTAGGTAGCCAGCAGCTTCGCCAGGGAATGAACGGTGCGGCCGTGTTTGAGATCCCCCACCATGGTGATGGCCAGCCCGTCAACCGTTCCCTTCGACTCCAGGACGGTGAAGAGGTCCAGGAGAGCCTGGGTGGGGTGCTCGCCGACACCATCCCCAGCGCTGATCACCACCGGCCGCCGTCCGATCTTTTCGGCCAGCAAGTCCAGGTAGTGGGCTGCCATGTAGGAGGCGCCCACCTGGGGATGCCGAAGGGAGATCACGTCGGCGTAGCATCCCGCCGCCCTGACGGTATCGGGAAGGTCCTCTCCCTTGTAGACCGACGAGAACTGGATGCCGTTGGATGCGCCGATCACCTTGCCGCCCAACCGGAGCATGGCGGCCTGGAATGACATGTCGGTCCGGGTGCTGGCCTCGAAGAAAAGCAGGGCGAGGACCTGACCGGTGGCGATCTCCACCACCCCCCGGTCACCCGAGCGAATCCGCTTCTTCAAGGTTGCGGCTGCCTCGAAGAGAATCCTGAGGTCCTCCCGGCCGAATTGCTCAACGGTTACGATGTGCTTTCGGCGGAAATCCCCATCGATGGCCGGTGGACTATATGAGCCCACGAAACCTGCCGGGTCGATCTCCACGTACCCGTTCTCGTTATAGCTCGCCTCATCCGGATCGTCGCGCACTGTGTCGGTGGGATGATCAGCAGACTCTGGTTCCCCCGGGTCCGCGGGTTGAGGATGAAGGTCGTTGGCGGGTTCGTCCTCGTGGGCGCCGACGAACAACTGCCTTTGCGAACTGGCGAGCGCAACAGTCATTGTGG
>JAAXHN010000078.1 GCA_012270885.1 Acidimicrobiia bacterium
CCCGCCACCAGTACCCGCCCCCGGTCGCCGGCCAGCACGCACGCCTCCCGGATGGCCTCGGCCGGATCCTTACACTCTACGACCTCCAAATCACACACTTTGCCGATCCGCTGGGCAATCGCTCGCGGGGAGAGCGCCCGAGAGTAGTCAACCCGGGTGGCCACCACCCTGTCGAGATAGGGCGCGAGGTGTTTGACCATAGTTTCCAGATCTTTGTCTTTCATCATGCCCAGAACACCCACCCACTTACGGCCTCCGAACTCTTCGGCCAGGGACTTGGCCAGCACCGAGCATGACTCCGGGTTGTGGGCCCCGTCCATGAGAATGGGCGTGGAACCGACCGTGACCAGTTCCATCCGTCCCGGGACGGAGAGTGCTGAAAGCCCTGTTCTCAATCTCTCGCCGTCAAGACCTCCCTCGAGCCAGGATTCCGCCGCAGCCACCGCCACCGCCAGGTTCCGGGTTTGATGACGGCCCCTGAGGGGGATTCCCAGATTCTCATAAGACCCGTACAGCCCGTCCACCGTCGCCGTCCATCCTCCCCCCGGCCTGGGAGACACCGACCCGACGCCGAAATCCTTCCCGAGCCACACCACGTCGGCGCCGGTGTTTCGTGTCTTCCGTTCCACCACCGGCGCGGCTTCCGAGGGAATGGATCCGCATATGAGCCGCGCCCCCGGACCCACGATTCCCAGCTTCTCGGTTGCAATCTCGGGAAGGGTGTCACCGAGGTACTCAGTGTGATCAAAGCTCAGGCCGGTGAGCACCGCAATTTCCGCTGACATCACATTGGTGGCGTCCAGCCGCCCTCCCAAACCCACCTCCATCACCATGGCGTCGACCCCGGCCCGACGGAAGTGTCCAAACGCGGCGGCGGTGGTCAACTCGAAGTAGGTGAGCGGACGGCCGCCGTCCGCCACCTCCTCTGCAACCACATCGGCCACCTCGGATATGGCCTCCGCGAATTGGGCCTGGGTGAGATCGCAGCCGTTCACTGCGATCCTCTCCTCCACTGTCTGGAGATGGGGAGAGATGAAGACACCGGCGCCGTAGCCCTGGGTATGGAGCACCCGTCCCGCCATCCTGGACGTGGAGGTCTTGCCGTTGGTACCCGCCACGTGTATTGCCCGACAGCGGTCTTGCGGATCTCCCATCCGGGACATCACCGACCGGATGGGTTCCAAGCCGAATTTTCTGCCCAGGCCTATGCAGGAATCGAGATACTCGACCGCTTCGGTGTAGTTCATTCGCTAGAGCGCCTCGCGTCGGGACCGAAGGGAGCTTAGCTGTCCTGAGGCCTCGGCCAGTTTCTCTCGCTCCTTTTCCACCACCGCGGCCGGAGCCCGCTCGGTGAAATTCTGGTTGGAGAGTTTTCGAGAGGACCGGGATACCTGAGTTTCGAGCCGAGCGATAGACCGGTCAATTCGTTTGCGCTCAGCTTCGGGATCCACCAGCCCTCGCAGAGGCAGGTAGCCCTCCCACCGGCCGGTGGGCAGATGGATGTGACCGGCGCCAGGCGCTTCGGTCAAGGCACTGACTTCCACCCCAACCAGTTCCTCCACCATGGTCACCACCCACCGGGGAGGCCGCCCGGTAACACCCATAGGGAGAGTCCGGCGGCGGCTCAAGCCCTGGGCGGCCCGGAATTGCCGAACACCGGAGACCAGGGCCTTCAGGTCCTCCATCTCGTGCGCGGGATCGTAGGCCGGCACCTCCGGCCAATCCGAGCCTGCCAACAATCCGTCTCCCACCAGATGGGACCACAGTTCTTCTGTCAGGAAAGGGATAGCGGGATGGAAGAACTTGAGAATGTCTCTCATCACCACACCCAGAGTCTGGCGAGTGGTCTCTGCATCTTCGCCGCCCACCAACGCCACTTTGGACATCTCCAGGTACCAATCGAACACCTCCGCCCACGAGAAGTTGTACAAGAGGCCGTAGGCATCGGAGAACCGGTACTCGTCGCAATACCGGTCGAAACGGGCGGCCATCTCGCCCAGGCCGGCCAATACCCAGCGATCCACCGGACCGGGATGGGCCGGATATCCGCCTTGGGAGGGAACACTTCCCCCCCGAATGTGGCGGAGGGTGTAGCGGACCGCATTCCACAGCTTGTTTCCGAAGCGGCGCGCCCCCTCCACCCACTCCATGTCGAGCGGGACGTCCTGGCCGGGATTCGCCGCCTGGATCAGGGCCAAACGAAGTGGATCGGCCCCGTACCGGTCGGCCACCTCCAATGGATCGATGGTGTTTCCCAGGGACTTGGACATCTTGTGCCCGGCGCTGTCCCGCACCAGACCGTGAATCACAGTCTCGGTGAAGGGGACGTCTCCCAAGAAGCGAAGCCCCATCTTCATCATCCGAGCCACCCAGAAATAGATGATGTCGAAGCCGGTGATCAACACCTCGTTGGGGTAGAACCTGGCCAGATCCTCGGTCTCATCCGGCCACCCGAGGGTCGAGAAAGGCCACAGCGCAGAGGAGAACCAGGTATCCAGAACATCGGGGTCCTGCCGGAGTTCTCCGGCTCCGCATGTCCCGCAGGACTCAGGTGCGGTGCGGGCCACGGTCGCGTGGTCCGAGGAGCAGTACCAGGCCGGGATCCGGTGTCCCCACCAGATCTGGCGGGAGATGCACCAGTCACGCAGATTCTCCATCCAGTGGAAGTAGCTCTTCTCCCAATGGGCAGGGATGAAGCGGTTGTCGCCCACCCTGACCGCCCCGATGGCGGGCCGCGCCAGTTCATCAACCCTAACAAACCACTGGGTGGATAGAAGAGGCTCGACCACTGTTTCGCAGCGGTAACACAATCCGACCGAGTGCCGGTACGGCTCCCGGCCGACCAACAACCCCTCATTCTCCAGGGCATCGATCACCGCTTCTCTGGCTTCTAAGCGGTCCATCCCGGAAAAGGGGCCACCCGCCCGGGTTATGACGGCCTTGTCATCCAGAACCAGGAGCTTCTCCAAGGAATGCCGTTCGGAGATCTCGAAGTCCAGGGGATCATGCGCCGGGGTGACCTTTACCGCCCCTGTCCCGAACTCCGGGTCCACACCCTCGTCGGCCACCACCGGGATCAACCTGCCCAGGAGGGGGAGCCGGACCGTTCTGCCAACTATCCCCCGGTAGCGGGAGTCACCGGGATGAACCGCAACTCCGGTATCCCCCAACATTGTCTCCGCCCGGGTGGTGGTCACCGTCACCCCCCCGTCGCCGTCCGTGAAGGGATAGAGGATCTGCACCAACTCGCCTGCCGTATCCCGGTACTCCACCTCTATCTCCGCCAGCGCCGTCTGACAACGCGGACACCAGTTGATTATCCGCTCCCCCCGATAGATCAGCCCGTCGACGTAGAGGCGCACGAAAACCTCCACGACGGCCCGGGACAGTCCCTCGTCAAGGGTGAACCGCTCCCGCGTCCAATCACAGGAGTTGCCCATTCTCCGGATCTGCCGGGTGATCCGCGACCCGTACACATCCTTCCACTCCCAAACCTGATCGATGAACGCCTCCCTACCGAGATCGAACCGGTTCAAACCCTTCTCCGCCAGGGACTTCTCCACCACATTCTGCGTCGCGATGCCGGCATGGTCCGATCCCGGCAGCCAGAGCACCGACCATCCCTGCATCCTCCGGCGCCGGGCTATCACATCATGTATGGCGTGATTGAGAGCATGGCCCATGTGCAGGGAGCCAGTTACGTTGGGAGGAGGGATCACCACGCAGAACGGGTCTCCGTCCGGTCGGTACTCGGGTCGGAAAACGCCTGCGGTCTCCCAGCGGGAGTACCAGCGGGTCTCAATCTCCGCGGGTTCGTAAACGTCATTCATGACGGGAGGCTTCCGGTCGCGGCGGCGACTCAGGCGGTCTGCTCACGATGGCGCTGTGACCGTGCGTCCCTGAATGAAGCTACGTTTCCTTCTTGCACCATCAGGTGGTCCACAACCACCCTCCGGATGTCGGAGCGGGTGGGAGCTTGAAACATGAGATCGCGAAGCAGGTCTTCCATGATTGCTCGCAAACCCCGCGCTCCTGTTCCGCGGGCCAGCGCCTGGTCGGCTATCTCGTTGATCGCCTGGGGTGTGAATATCAACTCGACGTCATCCAGATCCAACAGGTGGCGATACTGCTTGACCAGAGCGTTGCGAGGTTCCTGAAGAATCTTCACGAGATCCTCGACAGATAGGGGATGCACCGCGCTCAACACCGGCAAACGTCCTATGAACTCGGGGATCAAGCCGTACTTGAGAAGGTCCTCGGGAAGCACCTGGCCCAGCAGATCGCCGTTGTTCCGATCGTTACGAGACTTGATGTCGGCCCCGAATCCCACCGAGCCGCTCCCCACCCGCCGGGCGATGATGTCCTCGAGGCCATCGAAGGCCCCTCCGCAGATGAACAGAATGTCGGTGGTGTCGAGTTGGAGAAACTCCTGATGAGGATGCTTTCTACCTCCCTGTGGGGGAATCGAAGCCACGGTCCCTTCCAGGATCTTCAGCAATGCCTGCTGGACTCCCTCCCCCGACACATCCCTGGTAATGGATGGATTGTCCGCCTTGCGGGCCACCTTGTCTATCTCGTCGATGTAAACGATGCCGGTCTGAGCAAGTTTCAGGTCGTAGTCGGCTGCCTGCACCAGCCTCAGGAGGATGTTCTCCACATCCTCGCCCACATACCCCGCCTCGGTGAGAGCGGTGGCGTCGGTTATGGCGATGGGAACGTTTAGTTGGCGGGCCAGGGTCCGGGCCAAGAGCGTCTTCCCCGACCCGGTCGGCCCGATCAGGAGTATGTTGGACTTCTCCACTTCGACATCCGAATGGGCGCGATTCCCCAACCGGAGTCGCTTGTAGTGGTTGTAGACCGCCACCGCAAGGGACCTCTTGGCCACCTCCTGGCCGACTACGTAGGAGTCGAGGTACTTGTAGATGTCGGTGGGATTGGGTACTTCCTCTATCCGGTGGCTATCGGTGGAGGTCTCCTCGTCGATGATCTCGTTGCAGAGATCGATGCACTCGTTGCATATATAGACGCCAGGACCTGCGATCAACTTCAGGACCTGTTTCTGGGATTGCCCGCAGAAACTGCACTTGAGGAGATCTGCTCCTTCCCGGACCACCGAACCGACCTCAGTCGTCGCTGACCGCGGTTAGGGTCTGGCGGGTGAGCACCTTGTCGATCACCCCGTAATCGACCGCCTCATCCGCCATCATCCAGAAGTCCCGGTCGGTGTCCTGGGCGACCTTCTCCAGGTCCTGGCCGGTGTGTTGGGCGAGTATCTTGTTGGTCTGCTCTCTCATCTGGAGGATCAACCTAGCCTGGATCTCAATGTCGGTGGCCTGGCCTTGGGCTCCACCGTGGGGCTGGTGAAGCATTACCCGGGCGTGGGGCAAGGCGTAACGCTTACCCTTTGCGCCCCCGGCCAACAGCACCGCCGCCGCCGAGGCGGCCATCCCCATGCAGACGGTGCTGATATCGGGTCTCACGTACTGCATGGTGTCGTACAGGGCAAAGAGCGAGGTCATCTGTCCGCCCGGTGAGTTTATGTACAAGAAGATGTCCTTGTCGGGATCCTCGCTCTCAAGGTGCAACATCTGGGCCATGATCAGGTTGGCCACCGTGTCATCGATGGGGGTTCCCAGAAAGACGATCCGGTCCTTGAGCAGCCGGCTGTAGATGTCGGAAGTGCGTTCTCCCCTGCTGGTCTGTTCCGTCACATGAGGCAGTGGGATGTATCCGTGGATGGGATCGCCAGAAAAGAGCTGCTCAGTCGGGATCCGGGTCATTTGTTACCTCCGCTTCGTAGACGGCCTCTCCTAAGCCGTCCCCTGTGTCTAGATTCTCGGCCGGCTCAAACCAGGCCCTCACCCATGAAGGCGGCTCAACCTCAACCGGCTGACCGTCAACATCCACCGGTTGGACCTGCATGGCAAGGAAGGCCTGCGCCCTGGTTCTGAGCATATCACTCCGGATCTGCTCGGGGTGACCACTTTCCGCCATGTGCCGCAGAAACGCTTCTGAGTCCTCCGCATCCTGGGCCGCCCTCTCCAGGGTTTCTGCCAACTCGGCGTCGTCAACCACCAGGTCCTCGGAGTCGATTACAGCCTCGACCAATATCCGGGATCTGAGGCCTGCCACCGCCTGGCCTCTCAGGCCCTCCAGGAACTGCTCATGGGTGAGCCCCACCCTCTCGAGGTAGGTGAAGTAATCGGTCTTGGCGCTCTCCAGGGAAGAGAGATGGTTGCGAAACAACAACTCCATCTGAGCGGATTCCAGACGCTCTGGCAACTCCAACTCCAGTTCGGAGGTGATCTCCTCCAGGGTCTCGGTCACCAGCATTCTCCACTGGGTCTCGGTACGTTGGCTTTCGACCTCGCTACCCATCTCCTCACGAAGGTCCTCCATGGAGTCGTGCCCGGTGTACTCCAACGCCCACGCGTCGTCCAGTGCAGGCAGTGAACGGGACTGCACCTCCACTATCCGGATCTGGTACAAACCCTCCGCCGGTTCACCGTCGGTCTCATCGGAGGTCTCGGACAGTCCTCCCTCGTCGGTGGTGTGGGCCTGGGAGGAAAGCCACTCGGGCAGAGGAGCGGAGATGTTGATTTCATCCCCCGCCTGATGTCCCAGGAGTCCCGCGTCGATGAGGGGGTTCAGCCTCTCCGAGCCCACCTCGTAGCTGAATCCGTCGAGCGCCAGCGACTCGACTGAGCGTTCCCCATCCAGCGCGGTCATGTCGATCACCACGTAATCTCCCTTGTCGACGGCCCGGTCAACCGTTTGGAGAGGAGCGTACATGTGGCGGAGCTGCTGGAGACGAGCATCCACCTCGTCGGAGACCGGAGGCAAGGCGTGCACCTGGACAGTTCTCCCCCGGTAGTCGGGAACCGACTCCAGCCGAGGCCAGGTGGTGACTCTGACTTCCACCCTCACCGATCCCTTGGCCCCGTCGGTGACCGACTCCAGAAGGGGCGGCACCACCGGCGCGATCTCGGTTTCGGAGAGAATCTCCCCCACCCGCGGAGGAACAAGCTCCTCAAGGGCGTCTGCTCGGATCCGCTCGAAACCCACCTGGTTCTCCACCAGCCGCCGTGGCGCCTTGCCGGGTCGGAAGCCCGCGATGTTCACCTGGCGGGATATCTGGCGCGATGCGCGGTTCATTGCCTGATTGAGGTCCGAAGAAGATATCTCGAAGGAGACCATCTTCTCGAACGGACCGGCATCCGCCAAGGAAGCTGCGGTCGTCATAGGATCGGGAGGGTATTCATGTGAATCTCGGCAAAATGGCGATGGGACGACCGAGGGGACTTGAACCCCCGTCCTCCAGGGCCACAACCTGGCGCTCTAACCTGACTGAGCTACGGTCGCCATGTAGGGGGACCTCCCCGGCGCCCCCGGGAGGATTCGAACCCCCGGCCAAGAGCTTAGAAGGCTCCTGCTCTGTCCACTGAGCTACGGGGGCCCTGGTGGTTACCAAAGGAAATCCCACAGAGCGGGTGAAGGGAATCGAACCCTCACCACCAGCTTGGAAGGCTGGGGCTCTACCATTGAGCTACACCCGCCGGTAACACCGCAACAAGGGTAGCGACCCTTCTTCTTGACGATCACCACCGTTTCATTATGTCGGGCTGGTCGGATTTGAACCGACGACCTCCTGCTCCCAAAGCAGGCGCGCTGCCAAGCTGCGCCACAGCCCGTACCGCTCCATTCTGGCAGAAAGCAGTGACAGCGCGCCAGTCCCTTTCACCGAAGCCCAGCCCATACCGGACCCCGGTATACTGAAGCTCGGGTCGCTAGCTCAATTGGCAGAGCAACGGGCTCTTAACCCGCAGGTTCGGGGTTCGAGTCCCCGGCGACCCACTCCTGTAGCTCTCAGCCGCCGGCCTCGCCCTGCCGACGTTCGAACCCCATTGAGCAGATCACCCGAGGCTCGCGGCGGTTGATCCCGGTCTCCGGGTGTTAGCCCTTTTGACATACCACAAACGGGGCAACTCCACCTCCGCCTGGTATGCGACCATAGCTTGAGAATCGGGCGGACGGGTAACTAACTTCCTGAGGTCAAGGACGAGGCCCGAATATCGGACCGACGGTGCGGACTCGCTTGAGCTCCCAGATTCCCGGCTGAGCCGCCAAGTTGGCAAAGCTGTCGAAGAGCTTCAGAGCTGCGTCGCCGGTTGGCGCTGGAGAAATAACCGGTCCGAAGTAACCGTACTTGCCCTCGAATACGATCGAAGGGACCCCGATGTCATCCCCAAGCAGATCTATCACCTTGGACATGGATGCCTTGATAGCTTCGTCCCACTGCGGATCGGCGGAGGCGGAGGCCCATTCCGTAGTCCGACCTATCGCCTCCAAGCCCTCGGCGTAGTCGGGCATACGCTCCTCGTCGTGGTGAAACCGCGCCCCAACTTCGGTATAGAAGTCGCTCACGAACTGCTCTCCTTCGGAAGCTCGCGCAGCCTCCACTATCCGCAAGGCGCCCCTTCCCCACTGGGCCATCTCCCGCCACTCCTGCGGAAGGAACCCCTCGTTCTTGATGTACAAACTGAAGGTACGCCAATTGATTTCTACGGGTCGGTGGGGTGCCACTTCTTTCAACCACCGGGAGGTAATCCAGCACCAAGGACAAGTAGGGTCGAAGTAAAAGTCGATCTTCATATTCGGGGAATAATAGATATCTTTCTCGGAGGAGCCTCGTTGGGTTTCCGCTTGGCTCTGGCCCGGGCGGCCTTCTTCATCTCCCGCTTGGCTGCGCGCAGCTCCGCCACATCTTCCCAATAGGCTACATCGGCGATGGAAGGACGCTGCGCCCTT
>JAAXHN010000079.1 GCA_012270885.1 Acidimicrobiia bacterium
CTCACACAGACGATTTGACAGGCCCTTCCGACACAGCCAGGCTGCGATGGCGTGAGGGGACCATCGTCTCTCCAACAGCTCGGTGACTTTCCGACCCAGTTGCGGATCGGCCGCCAGCTTAGGCGTCTTGGGCCGTTTCGCTTTGGTGTCGGCGTCGGCCTGGGCGCCGTCGGCTGTGTAACCAAGCCAACCTCCCCCACGAGTGATCTCCCGCCGTACCGTGGACTCGGCCCGACCCAAACAATCCCCTATCTCCCTAGCAGAAGCACCTCCCTCCACCAGTATCTCGATCCGGCAACGCTCCCTGAACGAAAGTCTCCCCGCCATAATTCCTTACACCTCCACCGTGTGGTTCTCGCTTGTGCATTACACGGCCAATAATGGCCGACAGCGAGCAACCACCGGTGGAGCTTCTGTAGACATGGAAAAGACAGCCAACGACCGTCAGGTCATCAACCAGATCGGCGTGGTTCTACCCAACCTGGCGGTGGGAGACGTAACCCTGGAACAGCTCCAAGAACGGTTGGCGTCCACCTTCCGGGTGGAGAACCAAGCCGCGGCGGTGCGTGCTGAGACGCTGGCGGAACTAACCCGTAGAGAAGGAGTCCACATTACCGAGGACAACCTGCGGGAGAAAGGTTTGCGACCCCGGGGCAAGGCCCGCTCGGAAGTGGAAACCGCGGTCGAGTTGGAAGAGTTACCCCGAACGTCGGAGGGGATGCGGGATGGTGAGATCCCTTATGAGAACGCGCGGATCCTGGCCAAGGCCTCCCAGGAGGGGGAGATAGACGAGACAGAGTTGGTGGACAAGGCCCGTACCCAGTCTCCTGACAAGTTCGCAGGAACGGTCCGTAAGCACGCCCAACAGCGTTCTGAGGATTATGGGATGTCCCGATTGGAACATCAACGCTCAAGACGGTTCGCCAACATCAAGACCGATAACACCGACGGAATGAAACTGTTGTTCGGTCGGTTCGACCCGATAACCGGCGCTCTCCTCGAGACCGCCCTGTCGCAAAAGATGGACGAGTTGTGGCGGGAGGAAGACCCCCGGGCAAGGCGGACGCCGGGTCAACGGATGGCCGATGCCCTCGCACATCTGGTCACCAGAGCAGAAACCGACGAGGACGGAAAGCCTCCCCGGGGACCCAGGTTGTTGTTGATCGCCGACTACGACGTCGTATCCGGGGAGCTTCAAAACGGGCGGTTGGGTGACGGGACCCCTATCCCGGTGGAGAAGCTCCGGGACCTGGCCTGCCAATCGGATTATCCTGCCCGCCTTCTTCCGGGGGGTGTCACAGCCCATGGACCTGGGAAGGGCACGGCGGACCGCCAGCCCCGCCCAACGGATCGCCCTCGTAGCACGGGATAAGGCGTGTGTGGGATGTGGCGCCACCTCTAACTGGTGCCAGGCGCATCACATCATCCCCTGGGCGGTGCAGGGCAACACCGACCTCGACGACATGGTCCTCCTCTGCTCCCGATGTCACCACAAAGTGCATGACGACCGATGGCAAGTACGCAGGAAACCATCCGGGAAGTACTACCTCAAACCACCTCCCAAACACCTGCGCCACGCACTCCGACAGCGCAACAACCTGCGCCGCCGGGGACCCATCAAACAACGAAAATGAAACACCCAACCTGTCGCAGGCAGTCTGGCTTATCCGACCAGGGTTCGTCCCAGTTGGCGGGACATGGCGACCAGGTTGCCCTGGGAGTCCCAGATGTAACAGTCCTCTTCGAAGGTGCCTTCGAGCAGATGGCTGCTGGCCAGATCGATGGTCATCCATCCCGGAGCCGGGTGGGCCCGGAAGTGGATGGTCAACTCCAGAGTCGGCGCCCACCCGTAGTAGCCCAGTTGGAAGACTGCGGGAGGGAAACCATCGGCGAACACCGGCACAGCCATGAGGTCGGGTGGGCGGCCGTCCAAGAACCGCATCCGGCCCCGGGCCTCGGCTTTTCCGGTGGGTCGACCGGCGGCTCCCATGGCCATCTCGAAGGGCATCAAATATTCGAACCGCTCGATGAAGGTGGAGTCGCTTCCCATCTGGGGGCTACTGCGCATCTCCGAGTTCTCCGGCAGGCTGGAAGGTGGACGCAGGGGACCGCTGGGACCGGTGAAGGTGGACAGGTCGCCCCAGGTAATCAGGGAAGTGACGGTCACCCTGCAGTTCTGGACGAGATCGACGGCCGTCACCGAAAGGCTGCGACCCCTCTTGATCACCCGGCTTGCAACCGTTGCCTCTCCCGGCATGGTCGGTCCCACGAAGTGGCTGTTCATCGAAAGCGGGTCGGGGTGAGGAACCTCCATTCCTGCGGCCACGAGGCACAACGCCATCAGGTATCCACCGTTGGGGATTCCATCGATGTTCCACAAAGGACTCACCCGAGCGGTCCATTCACCCTCTCCCAGCGGGGTCAGCGCCTCTTGAGTGTCAGCGTCGAAGAGGTAGTGGGTCATGGTCGCTTCCTGCCGCGATCTGGTGTTTCGCCGGTGGTCCCGGCCGGGCCCGCGATCAGCCTAACCAGAGATGGAAGATCCACCCAACCGCCAGTCCGTACGCTCCGGCCACCATGTCATCGCCGGTTACGCCCCAGCCCCCCGGAAGCCGTTCTGCCCACCTCACGCCGGGAAAGCCTTTCTTCGTGATGTCCACCACTCGAAACATCGCCCACCCGGCGACCGCCCCGGCCAGGCCCAGACCCACCACCGCCAGGGTCGCCCCTGCCGCCTCGTCGATCACCACCCAGCCGGGATCGTCCGAGAATGGATGGGAAGCCCACACCGAGACCCCCGCCACCAGGGCGGCCAGGAGGAGTTGCGCCGGCCACCCCAATTCTCCGGCCGCCATCCCCGCCGCCAGCCCCACCGCGGCGCCCAACGTCCCGGACCCGGCGTCGGACCCCGTCACCTTCCCAAGGAGCAGACCCACCCCGAACACGGAGGCGATCGTCCTGCGCATCGTTTCCCAGGTTACAGGGGCTGTCGAGACCGTGACAGAACGGGTAATCCGAAACGTTCGGTTAACCGGCTTGCCGAGTGTGCCAAACTAGGGGCGCATGGAACCCTCAATGTATATCTGGATGGACGGTGAGTTGGTCCCCTGGGACGAGGCAAACGTCCATGTGCTAAGCAACGCCCTTCACTACGGAACCGGGGTGTTCGAGGGAATCCGGGCGTATGAGACCGACGACGGGACGGCGATCTTCCGCCTGACCGAACATCTCGAGCGGCTCCATCGTTCTGCCCGCGTCTACCGCGTCCCCCTCGAATGGTCAGTTGAAGATCTCGCCGAGGCCTGCCGCACGGTAATGAGGGAGAACGAACTGGAGGCGGGATACATACGCCCCCTGGTCTACTACGGGCTGGGGGCGATAGGCCTCAACCCGACCGGCGCCACCTCCCACACCGCCATCGCGGCCTGGAGATGGGGTGCATACCTGGGAGAGGAGGGGATCCTGAACGGCATTCGGGTGGGGGTGTCCTCCTGGCGGCGGATCAGTTCGGCGGCCTTCGTGCCGGTGGCCAAGGGATGCGGGCAATATCTCAACAGCGTGATGGCCAAGATGGAGGCGCTCAGCAACGGTTACGACGAAGCCCTGTTGCTGAACTCCGACGGGAACATCTCCGAAGGTAGCGGAGAGAACGTTTTCCTGGTGCGAGACGGCGTAGTGCTCACCCCTCCGATCTCCTCGGGGATTCTGGACGGCATCACCCGGCACACAGTGATGACCCTGCTCTCCCGGGACGGTTTCGAGATCCGGGAGGCGACTCTCACCAGGGGCGATCTCTTTAATGCCGACGAGGTGTTCTTCACCGGCACCGCTGCAGAGGTGACCCCGGTGCGGGAGATCGATACCCGGCCGATCGGCACCGGCCGCCCCGGACCGGTTACCCGGCGCGCTCAGGAACTCTTCGAAACACTCACCTCGGGCGGTGACCCGGACCTGGGAGACTGGCTCGAGTATGTCTGAGCGGTCCTCGGTGTTTTCTGCCTAAATGCCTCGCCAACCCAACATCGATCCTCCCGACCAGGATCTCCCGCGGAAGGTTCTCGCTCCTGCGGCCCCGGCTCGGTGGGGCCCCAGCCGACCGGGGATGATCACCGCGCCCGACCAGGTGACGCCGGGGGGTCAATTCGGTCGCCCCGGTCCCGACACGGGTTGGGCGTTTCGCATTGTCCGCCAGGCCGGCCTCCCGGCCGACCAGATGCGGGGAGAGGCCGTCCTGGTGACGCTGATGGCAGCCCGGGCCTCCCTCTTCGGTCGGGCGCCGGTCCCAGAAGATCTGGACGTGGCCCGCATACTGATGGGTTACGAGGAAGGAGCATCGGAGCAGCTGGTCGAGCGCGGCCGTCGTTGGCTCCGCCACTCCCGCCACGAGCCGGTTCCGGGAGCGGCCGCCGCCGAGCAGATCGGTTCCGATCTTCTGGTCATGTCGCCCGGCGATCTCCGGTCAGCCCTCGCCCCCGGAGGCTGAGTTCATTGGCGAAGATCGTCCGGTTTCGCCACGGCGACGACATTGCCTATGGGTTGGCGGAGATGGAGGGGATCACCCTCTACCGGGGCTCTCCCTTCGTGGTGTGGGAGCCGACCGAGACGATGCTGGGCTGGGATCAGGTTAGGGTGCTGTCGCCGGTGCTCCCCACCAAGGTGGTGGGAGTCGGCCGCAACTATGTCGATCCCGACGCACCGTACCCGGGGGAACCCTATGTCTTCATGAAGCCCACCACTTCGGTGGTGGGCCCGGGGGCTGAAGTTGTGATCCCCCCTGCCGTGTCGGTGGTCAGCCACGAGGCGGAGTTGGCGGTGATCATGGGGAGGGTGGCCAGGCACATCCGGGTGGAGGACGCCGGGGCCTACATCCTCGGCTACACGGCCGCCAACGACATAACCGCCCGGGAGCTTCTCGATGACCCCCTGAATCTCACGCGAGCCAAGAGTTTCGACACCTTCTGCCCGCTGGGACCGATGATCGAGACTGAATTCGACCCGTTGGAGCAACAGGCCGTGGAGTGTCTGATCGACGGTGAACTACGCCAGTCGGGGTTCAGCTCCGAGATGATGTTCGGCCCCGGAGAGTTGGTCTCCCATGTGTCGTCCGTGATGACCCTGCTTCCCGGAGACGTGATCCTCACCGGCACTCCCGACGGGGTGGGCCCCGTCTATCCGGGCAACGTCATGGAGGTGCGGATCGAGGGGATCGGGTCGCTGGTCAACCCGGTGGTGCGAGGATGACGCCCCGGCTGAGGGTTGCGCCGTCGCCGACCGGACTCCTGCATGTCGGCACGGCCCGGGCCGCCCTCTTCAACTGGTTGTATGCTCGCCGTCACGGCGGCGTGTTCATCGTCCGGGTGGATGACACCGACCGGCAGCGGTCCACTTCCGAGTTCGAGGAGAGGATCCTGGAAGCGCTCCGATGGTTGGGAATCGATTGGGACGAGGGGGTGGAAGTGGGGGGTCCGCACGGCGCCTACCGCCAAAGCGGGCGGTACGAGCGCTATCGTGAGGTGGCGGCGCAACTGCTGGAAAACGAGACCGCATATCGATGCTTCTGCAGCCCGGAGGCGCTGGCGCAGCGCAGAAAAGAAGCTCAGCGGGCGGGACGGCCGCCCGGGTATGACGGACGCTGCAGGTCGCTGGAGCTCCGGGAAGCCAAACATAGACAACAGATGGGAGAGGACCATGTGGTGCGTTTCGCCATGCCGCGCCCGGGCATCACGGTCTTCGGGGACATGGTGAGGGGCGAGGTTCGCTTCGACCATGAGGTGATCGATGACTTCGTGATCCTGCGCAGTGACGGGTCGCCCACCTACCACCTCGCCTCCACCGTGGATGACGTGGACTATGAGATCACCCACGTGGCCCGGGGAGAGGACATCCTTCCCTCGACGCCCCGGCACATCCAGATCACCAGGGCGATGTCCGCTCCCGAACCGGTCTACGCCCACCTTCCCCTGCTCCACGGCCAGGACGGACGCAAGCTCTCCAAGCGCCATGGAGCCACCGACGTGGGCGAATACCGGGATAGGGGGATCCTGGCGGAGGCCCTCTTCAACTACCTCTCACTCCTGGGATGGTCGATCGGTCCGGAGGCAACGATATTCAGCCCACAGGAAGCCGTGGAGGCATTCGACCTAACGGATGTCTCCTCCAGCCCGGCGGTCTTCGATCCGGTGAAGCTCGAGTGGATGAACGGCGAGTACATACGGAACCACATCTCGGCCGCCGAGTTCTCGGTCCGGGCCCGTCCCTACACCGAACGGCACCTGGGCGTCTCGGTGTCTGATTCCGAATGGGAGCGGGTCGTGGCGGTGCTTCCCCTCGTTCAGGAGAGAGTCAAGCTGCTGTCGGAGGTGGGACCGCAGTTGTCTTTCCTCCTGGAGGCCGGGATCTCCTACGACGATCGATCCTGGCGCAAGGTGATGAGAGCCCAGACCGTGGAACCGGTACTCACCGAGGCCATCTCGGCGCTGGGAGAACTGGGGGAGTGGGGGACAGAGACCATCGAGGAGACTCTGCGCGGGTTGCTGACCCGGCTGGAGGTGAGCGCCCGGCGCGGATTGCAGCCAATCCGGGTGGCGGTTACCGGATCCTCCGTCAGCCCGCCCCTCTTCGAGTCGCTTGCCGCTCTGGGTCGGGAGAGGACCCTGCAGAGATTGGAAGGGGCCCGCGCCCGGCTCTCCCGATGACTTTGAAGAAGAAACCGGCGAGCATGCCGGGTCCCTACCGCATATAGCATTTTGACCAACAGCAACCAGAAGGATTGAGTTTCATGAGTGCACCTCAACGGGTGACCGTTACAGGCGCTGCGGGGCAGATCGGATACAGCTTGTTGTTCAGGATCGCCGCCGGGGAGATGCTCGGAGCGGACCAGCCGGTCATTCTCCAGCTACTGGAGATAACCCCCGCCTTTCCCGCTCTCGAGGGGGTGGCGATGGAGCTGGAGGACTGCGCCTTCTCCCTTCTGAAGGGAGTCGTGCTGACCACCGACGCCGAGCAGGCTTTTGCGGACGCCGACGTGGCGCTGCTGGTGGGCGCCATGCCGCGCCGGGCCGATATGCAGAGAGCTGATCTACTGGAAGCGAACGGAGCGATTTTCTCCGAGCAGGGCCGGGCCCTCTCGGAGTCGGCCGATCCCGATGTGAAGGTGCTGGTGGTGGGCAATCCGGCCAACACCAACGCCTACATCGCCGCCGCCAACGCACCGAACATCGATCCGGCGCAGATTACAGCTATGACCCGCCTCGATCACAATCGGGCCATCGGTCAACTGGCGGCCAAGTTGGGAAAGCCTGCCAGCATGGTGACCAAGATGAGTGTCTGGGGGAACCATTCCGCCAGCCAGTATCCGGACATGTTCCATGCCCAGGTCGGGGGAAGGGACGCATTCGGAATGGTGGGTGACCGCGATTGGGTGGAGAACGATTTCATCCCCACGGTGGCCGAACGAGGCACGGCCATCATCAAGGCCCGGGGCATATCGTCGGCCGCCTCGGCCGCCAACGCTGCGGTGAGCCACATACGGGACTGGGTGATGGGCACTCCTCCCGATGACTGGGTGAGCATGGCGGTCATCTCCGACGGATCGTACGGGGTGCCCGAGGGCCTTTGCTCTTCCTTCCCCTGTGTGTGCCGAGACGGCCGATGGGAGATCGTGTCGGGCCTTGAACACTCGGAGTTCTCCCGGCAGCGAATCAAGGCATCCGTGGACGAACTGGTGAGAGAGCGCGACGCCGTAAACGAGATGGGGTTTGTCTGAACCGCACCGGCAGGTGAGGCTCGGGGAGGTACCTAGTGGTCCGTCTGGTTTTTGGT
>JAAXHN010000080.1 GCA_012270885.1 Acidimicrobiia bacterium
AACCACTCCGGCTGCGTCCCGAGCACCCCCCTTCTCACCGCCGCAAACAGATCGGACAGGTCATCGCTCACCTGCTGTTCGATGCTCTCGTTCCGGCTGGTGACACCGTCGATCTGCTCGGCCGCAGCATCGCGGAGGGATCTGGTCGCCTCCCGATCAACGACATCGCTGCTGCGCTGGGCAACGTAGGGTCGGGTGGCCAAGTCGCCCTCGGCCAGTTCGACTTCCCCGCTGGCGGCGCCCACGGTCAACGTGGCCCAGGCGAGCATTACCGTCGATACCAGGACCAGCCACCGGATCAGCGTCCTCTCCCACGGCGCCGGGGACCGGTTACCGGAAGCGATCATGGTTTGGTTCCCCCGATCCGTCCCGATTCCTCAGGAAGTTGCTCTTCTCATAACGCTGATAGGCGTCGATTATGTCCGCCACCACCCGGTGGCGTACCACGTCCCGGCTGGTCAACTCCACGAAAGCCACACCGGGGATGTCACGGAGGATGTGGCGGACCACGCTGAGCCCCGAAGAGCGGTTGGAAGGGAGGTCTGTCTGGGTGAGATCTCCGGTGATAATCATCTTGGAGTTGAAACCGAGCCGGGTGAGGAACATCTTCATCTGCTCGGGGGATGTGTTCTGCGCCTCGTCGAGAATCACGCATGCATCGTTGAGAGTGCGACCCCTCATATAGGCGAGAGGGGCGATCTCGATGGTGCCCCGCTCGATCAGGCGGGATGTTTCGTCGGGACCCAGCATTGTCCATAGGGCGTCATAGAGGGGGCGCAGGTAGGGATCGACCTTGGCGGACAGATCCCCGGGCAGAAAACCCAGCCGCTCCCCCGCCTCCACCGCCGGGCGGGTTAGGACGATTCTCCGACAACTCCCCTGCACCAGGGCCTCCACCGCCGCCGCCATCGCCAGATAGGTCTTCCCGGTGCCCGCCGGGCCCACCGCGAAGGTGGCGGTGTTCTCCCGGATGGCCTGGACATAGAGCAGTTGGCGATGGGTCTTGACCCTCACCAGCCTGCCGCGCCCCACCGACAACGTTTGGCTCAGCACTCCGGCCGGATCGGGAAGCTCCTCGCGCACCATCTGCACGATTGGACCGACATGTCCGGCCAGGGACGTTCCCTCCTGGACCAGCAGCAGGAGTTCTTTGATGGCCGACTCCGCCAGCTTCACTTCTTGCGAGGGGCCCTTGAGGGAGATGCTTGCACCCCGAGCCACCATGCGCACTTCGGGAAACGACTCCTGGAACTCCCGGAAGTGGGAGTCGCTGGTCCCGAGCAGGTCACGCAGCAGATGCTGGCTGGGCACCAACACTTCCCGGTTCGAGGCTTCAATGGTCATGGCGGACCCTGGAAGACAATCAGGAGACTGCGGGAGTCATCCCGGTGGCCAGTTCATCCGGCGGCCTCCCAATAGATGAAAGTGCAGGTGGAACACGGACTGGCCTGCATCACCTCCCACATTCGTCACCCAACGCCAGCCGTTCTCTAACCCCTCCCGGGAGGCGATCATCCGGGAGAGTCTCACCAACTCTCCCATCATCTCGGGATCATCTGCCTCGTCAAGTGACCCGACATGCTCACGCGGAATCACCAGCACGTGCGTCGGCGCCTGGGGGTTGATATCCCGAAAGGCCAGCGCTTTGTCCGTCTCGGCCACTATCTCGGCCGGAATCGACCCCTCCGCAATCTTGCAGAAGAGACATTCTCTACTCACTGAACCTCAAACCTCCCAGCCGAGGTGATCTGTGCAGATTTCCACGCCCGCCTTCGTCGCATCCTACCAGCCCATTTCGCGATCGGGCCTTTTTTTGCGCGACCCCCGGCGCCTTCGGCTTCCCATCCCTCGAGGCAGGGGAGCCTCTCCACGGAGTTCGGCCAGTTTGCGCAGAAGGTCCTCCTCGTCGGGTGTAAGTGCCTTGGGAACCTCCACATCCACCTCGACCAGGAGATCCCCACGCCTCCTTCCGCCCATCTGCGGCGTTCCATGACCGGTGAGCCTCTTCACCCAGCCCGGCTGGATGCCCGGCGGGATGCGCAGAGTTTGAAAGCCACCCTCCAGCAGCGGTATCTTGATCTCGGCCCCCAGGGCGGCCTCCGTGAAGCCGATCGCAACCCGGTGAATGAGGTGGTCCCCCTGCCTCTCGAACCGGCTGTCGGAGCGGACTTCCACCTCGACATACAGGTCCCCGGCCATCCCGCCCAGCGGTGCGGCTGCTCCCCTGCCGCGCAGCCGCAGCCGGTTGCCATCCGAGACCCCGGCCGGGATCTCGACTTGCAGGGAATGGATCTGTGAGTGGATACCGCTCCCGCCGCACCGTCTGCAAGCCCTGGTCACCTCCCGGCCTCGTCCCCGGCATCGGGGGCAGGTGGTGGTGGTCATCATGGAACCGAAAAAGCTCTGGCGGGTGGTGCGAACCAATCCCGCCCCTCCACATCCCCGGCAGGACAAGACTTCCGCTCCCGCTGCCGCTCCGTCACCGTCACACGTCGAACACACCCCCTCAGCATCGAACTCAACCTGGGTTTCCGCGCCGAAAGCCGCCTCCTCCAGGCTGAGACCGATCCGCACCAGGACATCCTGTCCCCGGGAGGACCGGGTCACGCCGGAGCCCCCGAACATCCCCGACCCGCCGAACACGGACCTCAGCAGATCGTCGAAGTCCGAGAACAGCCCTGACACGTCGATCTGCTCTCCCCGGTCGTAGGAACGACGGCGATCCGGGTCGGAGAGGACCTCATAGGCCTCGGCCACCTCCCGGAACCGCTCTTCAGCCTGTAGGTCCCCGGGATTGGCGTCTGGATGTGTTTCCCTGGCGAGGCGCCTGAAGGCCCTCTTTATCTCGCCGGCGTCCGCGTCGCGGTCAACCCCCAGGATCCGGTAGTAGTCCTTGGCCATCTGCGAGAAGGGCTCAGCTGCCTATGCGGCCGGCCAATTCCTCGCTAACCCTCTCCACCACGGAGATGGCTCTGCCGTAGTTCATGCGCATCGGGCCCAGGACGCCTATCCGCCCACGAGAGCTACCCGCCAGAAACGAGGTAGAAACCACGACCAAGTCTGCTTCGGCGAGGTCTGGAATCTCCTCGCCGATGCGGATCGTGGTGCCCGGATCGGTGGCCAGGAGTTCCAACATGGTGGTCTCCCGCTCCAGCACTGTCAGCACCTGAGCTACCGCGTCGAGATCGTCCCACAAATCCGCCAGCCGTCCGGTCCCCATCACGTAAACGTCCGAGGCGCGTAGAGCCACCCGCTCCAATGCATCCCACACTTCCCGGAGACAGCCTCCGAAAGGACTTTGCGACCCGCCCGGCGCCGCCAGAGCGGGCAGGGCGGGGACACCCAACGGCGAACCCACGGCATGGCTGCGGACGACCTGCTCCATGTTGGAGATCTCCCTCCTGGTCATCGGCGCAGGGAGGTGGCAGAGTTCCTGGAGCACCCGCGCCGACTCGGTGACCACCACCATCATCGCCAGCCGCAACTGGAGCGAGACCAGATGGATGCTCTCGATCCGCTCGGCGGACAGGCGGGGACCCACCACGACGGTCGGCAGCCGGGTGATGTCGGACACGAGCCGGGAAGTGGCGTGAAGCAGCCGGCCCAGTTCCAACTGCACCTCGGAGAAGAACTCCGAAATGCGGGACTGAACCGCCGTGCGCAACCGGAATGCCGCATGATGGTCCACGTAGAACCGGTAGGCAAGGGCGGTCGGGATCCTTCCCGCCGAGGTGTGGGGCTGCACGGCGTATCCCTCCTCCTCGAGGCGGGCCAGTTCCTTCCGGACAGTGGCGGGAGAAACCGCCAGTTCACTGTGGTCAAGCACCATCCGGGAACTCACCGCCGTGCCTGTCCGGATGTAGCACTCCACCAACGAGCGGAGTATCTCCGAGCGCCGATCCTCCAACATTGTCTCCACATTACCAAACTCTCAGCAGGCCCCACCGGGGGGTCACTTGGATAAGGCCCCGCAAGAAAGCCTGAGCCCCTACCCAACCCGCCATTTCTCTCCCGGAATGCGGGTGGGGGTTCATTTTCGCTTCTTGATGGGGGTCCTCCGCCGCCGTTGGTAGGAGGTTTTGCGTCGGGTGGTTGTGTTTGGGGGTGGTCTGAGGGTGTACTTCCCGGTTGGTGTTTTGTGTATTTGCCAGTGGTCGTCGTGGACTTTGTGGTGGCATCGGCTGCATAGGTGGTGGCATCGGCTGCATGTAGGACCATGTCGTTCAGGTCGGTG
>JAAXHN010000081.1 GCA_012270885.1 Acidimicrobiia bacterium
CCGGCCGATGCCCCCTCTCCTCCTGCGGGGGCCGGGATCAGCCAGCGGAAGAGAGTAGGCGCCACGGTGGTGGTGACTATCGCCAGAAGAATGATGCTCCCCTCCTGGGAACTGGAGATGAATCCCAGGTGCCTCCCGATCTCCGCCACCACGATAATCAGGGAGAGGCGGGCGGACAACAAGGCGGCCGCGGCGGCGATCGACCGAAGGCCGTGCCCTCGTAACACCAGCACCAGCGCCGAGGCTGTCTTGACGGCGAATGCGGCGATCACCAGTTTGCCGGTGAACACAAGCGCATCCACATCGGTGACGGCCGCCAGATCGAAGCGGATCCCAACGTCGATGAAGAAAATGGGGATCAAAAATCCGTAGGAAAACCCCGAGAGCTTGCGATCCAGCGCACCCCGTTCGCGAAACACCAAGGCGATGATCCCGCCGGCCAGGAAGGCTGCCAGCACCGACTCGATGCCCAACAGGCTGGCCACGCCCACAAACACGAACAACAACGCCAGCGTGGCGCGGATGCCCATCTCCTCGGTGTCATCGGCGGCGAAGAGCGCTCCGAAGCGATCCGGATGCCACCAGGCGGCTCTTCTGATGCCCAGCAGCACAGCAGCCACGATCACGAAGAACCCGGGTATTCCCAGGAGACGCCAACCCGGCTCTCCTCCGGCCATCACCGCGATGACCGTGACTCCCAGCAAGGTCAGGAAGTCGGCCAGGAGGGCGCCCAGCAGGATGTCCTGGCCGATCGGACGGGAGGCGACCCCCGCGGAGCGGAGGCTCGGCACCACCAGTCCCACCGACGTTGTGGCCAGCACCATCACCATGAACGGATCGGTGTCCAGAACCTGGCTGGCCACCCAAGAAGCCGAGAGAGTTGCGGCAAAGCCGAGCAGGCCCACCACGATGGGGCCCGATCCCTGGCGCTGGAAGAACCCAATGTTGATCTCGAAACCGGTAAGCAGCATGAGCATCAAGAAGCCCAGCCGGGCCAGTGACTCCAGAAGAGAAGAGGATGAAACGATGTGCAACACCGGACCCACCAGCACACCGAACAGGATCTCCAGCACCACCGGAGGAACGCGGATCCGCCGCGCCGCTAATGGAAGGCCCAAGGCCGCCACGCCCACCAGGATCAGGGTGATGGCGTCGGATGCCTCCACCATTTTCAGCGACGGGTAGGCACCAAGATCACCGAGGAGTCCACGGTGGCGGCCATGAGGCCCACGATGCCCGGACGCAAAAAGGTGTACGGGTGACCGCCGATGCCCATCACGACCAGCGAGGAGGTGGAGAGTTCATCGACCATTCGGACCGGGTTTCCCCTGAGGATGCGCCTGCGGATGGTGACGCCGTGAATGGAGGCTTCCTCCCTGACCCGGCTGATCTGGCTCCGGATGTCTTGGAGCGTCTTCTCCCCGGGCAGGAACTGAGGTGGGAGCACCCCGACCGTCTGGAGCGCCGTGCCGGAGTGGGCAGCCATGTCGATGGCCTCCCTGGTCCCCTGCCACTCTTCATCTTCCTCTCCCGTCATCACCACCAGCGGACCCGAGTAAGGGAACCGTCCCGAGGCAATCAGCAGAGGGATTCTCCTCTGGCGGCTCATCTCGATCAGTCCTGTCACCTTCCGTCGACCGGGGGGACGGGGAAACACCACCACCCCCACCGACTCGGTGGAAGCAGCTTCGAACGGCGCCTCGAAACCCGGAGCAGCGGCGGGCATAAAGGAGATCTCGGTGTTCTCGTGACGCATGCGCCATTGGTCCATCCGGCGGCGCAGTTCTTCGGCATCTTCGGGCTCCATCCGCCCCAGGGGAGGGTGGAGGGCCAGTATGGAGTCGGCGGCGGTGAACTTCACAAAGTGGGCCGCCTCGGCGAGCACTCCGTCGTCGGTCGGCCCGGCCGTGAGGGACACCGCCACCGAGAGCCCATAGTCGAGAGGAAAGTTGGCATGACCGGCGGTGAAGGTCTCCACCATGTCGGCATAGTCCTCGGTGGCGCCCACCACTGTCACCAGGTCCCCCTCCTCCAGGACCGTGTTTCCGTGCGGGATGATCAGGCGTTGGTCCCGCAGCACGGTCGCCACCAACCATGACCGCAGCCCCAGGGACCGGACGGTTACCCCGCGGAGAGGCGAGTCACCGGAGATGCGGAACTCCATTGCCTCGGCCAGGCCGTTGGCGAAGGCCGCCGACTGGGTCCGTCGCCCGTCCAGGTTGATCTCGACATGTCGGGCGGTCAGGTTGTCGGCCGACACCACCGTCACCCCCAGTTCCCGGTATGAGGGGAGATGCTCGTAGCGGCTGGCCACCGAGATGATCCGTGGTACCCCCAGTTCCCGGGCGTAGCGACACGCCTCCATGTTTATGTCGTCGTCCCGGCTGGCGGCGATCAGCGCCTCGGCCTCCTCCAACCCGGCCCGGCGCAACACCAGACGACTCGATCCGTCTCCCTGGACGGTGTCCACCTGGCGGATCTGGCGGGCCATCTCCAGGGAGTCCTCTGCCGGGTCGATCAGGGTGATCTCCCACCTGTCGCCCATCCGACCGATGACGTTTCGGGAGACGTTCCCCGCCGACACGATCACCAACCTCACGGCAGCCACTCCCCGCTCTGGACAAGCCCGGATACGGGTTCCATGCGGCCAAGGGTACCCACGAGCCAAAGGCAACCCTTGCGTCGAACGGGAGCTCCCGGGGCGGCTACCTCCCGAGCGCGGCAGCCATCGCAACGCCCATCTCGGAAGGGGTGGCGGCTATCTCGATTCCGGCCCGGCGGAAGGCCTCTATCTTGCTCTGCGCAGTCCCCTGTCCGCCTGAGATGATCGCCCCGGCATGCCCCATGCGCTTTCCGGGGGGCGCCGTCAGCCCTGCGATGAACCCCGCCACCGGCTTGGTCATGTGAGAGCGGACGTAATCGGCGGCTTCCTCTTCGGCCGGCCCGCCTATCTCCCCGATCATCAGCACCCCTTCGGTGGCAGGATCGGCCTCGAACAGTTCCAGGGCATCGACGAAGCTGGTGCCGTTGACCGGGTCTCCCCCGATACCCAGAGCGGTGGTCTGA
Source organism: Acidimicrobiia bacterium (assembly GCA_012270885.1). GTDB lineage: Bacteria > Actinomycetota > Acidimicrobiia > Spongiisociales > ZC4RG35 > Bin76. Next base: position 3,067 of record JAAXHN010000081.1, read on the forward strand.
CCCAGCCCCAGGTTGGTGAGTTGATAAACCGCCTCATAGGTCAGGGTGCCCGAGCGGCTGATCACCCCCACCCTCCCCCGAGCATGTATGTAGCCGGGCATTATCCCGATCTTGCACTCCCCGGGTGTGATCACCCCGGGGCAGTTGGGCCCAATCAGGCGGCTGGGGCGGGACTGGAGATAACGCTTGGCTTCCACCATGTCATTGACCGGGATGCCCTCGGTGATGCACACGATCAACTCAACGCCGGCCTCGGCCGCCTCCATGATTGAATCGGCCGCCGCGGGGGGTGGAACGAAAATCAGGCTGGCGTTGGCACCGGTGGCGTCCACCGCCTCCGCCACACCCGAGAAGATCGGCAGGTCGACGGAGAAGGAGTCTCTCCTGCCCTGAACTCCCGAGTGATCGGTCTCGCCGGAGAACCTCTCGGTCTCGCCAGCCCGGCGGGGATGGACCCCACCCACCACCTCGGTGCCGTAGGCGATGATCTGTCCGGCATGGAAGCGCCCGGCCCGGCCCAGACCCTGGATCATTAGCCGGGTGTCCCGGCCGCAGAGGATACTCATCGGCAAAGCTCCACGATACGGCGGGCGCCTTCTGCCATGTTCGTGGCCGAGATCACTCCCAGCCCCGACTCGGCGATGATCCTGCGCCCCAACTCCACGTTGGTGCCCTCCAACCGCACCACCAGCGGCACCGAGAGGCCCACCTGCTCGGTGGCGGCAAGCACCCCTTTGGCTATCACGTCGCAGTGGACGATCCCCCCGAAGATGTTGACAAATATCCCCCTCACATTGGGGTCGGCGGTGATTATCCGAAAGCCTGTCGCCACCCGCTCCTCATCGGTATCTCCTCCCACGTCCAAGAAATTGGCGGGGCTTCCCCCGTAATGGTCCACGGTGTCCATGGTCGCCATGGCCAGACCCGCTCCATTCACCATGCACCCTATCTGCCCATCCAGCTTCACATAGTTGAGCCCTGCTTTCCTGGCCAGGGTCTCGGCAGGCTCCTCTTCGCTCTCATCCCTCAACTCGGCGATCTTGGGGTGGCGGTAGAGCGCGTTATCCTCGAAGGACAGCTTGGCGTCCAACGCCAGAGCCTGCCCGGAAGTGTTGATCACCAGTGGGTTGATCTCGAGGAGTTCGGTGTCGAGATCTCCGGCGGCCGTAACCAGGTTCTCGACCAGATCCGCATAGGAGGCGGCCGCCTTGCCGGAGAGACCCAGACGCCTGGCCAAGCGCCGCAGTTGGAAAGCACGGATCCCCACCGCGGGATCGATGATCTCGGTGTGGAGCTTCTCGGGCGACTCGGCCGCCACCTGTTCGATCTCCACTCCCCCCTCGGTAGAGGCCAAGAGAACCGGTCGGGCGATTCTCCGGTCCAACTGAATCGCCACATATAGCTCTTGGGCTATGTCCGCCGCCGCCTCCAGCAATACCCGGTTCACCACCTTTCCCGATGGTCCGGTCTGCACTGTCACCAGAGTGGAGCCCAGCATCTTCTCCGCCAGTTCGGTCATCCGTTCTCTCATGAGGCTCGTCTGTCCGGAAGCGACGACGTTCACACCGGCCAGTCCGGCGTCGGGATACTCGCGAAAGCGACCCTTGCCCCGGCCTCCCGCATGGATCTGCGCCTTTATGAGCACCATTTGGCCGCGGGTCCTCTCCATCAGGGATGCGGCCGCCTCTCCAGCCTCCTCGGGAGTGAAGGCAACCGTGCCAAGGGGAACGGTCACACCGTAGGACGAGAGCAACTCCTTGGCCTGGTGCTCATGGATGTTCACAGCCCACTTATGGTACCCAGCGGAGGGGTGTCTCTTACCCCGACCGTCTGCGGTTGGCTACACGTCGGAGCCCACCCACTCCACTATCTCTTCCAGGGAGGAGCCGGGCGTGAAGACTCGGGACACCCCCATTGCCCTGAGACGTTCCACATCCTCGGCCGGGATGACCCCACCGCCAAAGACCGCGATATGCTCCGCCCCTGCCGAAGACAGGAGTTCCAGAATGGGAGGGAAGATGGACATGTACGCCCCCGACATCACCGACAGGCCTATGGCGTCCACGTCCTCCTGGATTGCTGCGGCGACCACCTGTGCGGGCGTCTGGTGAAGCCCGGTGTAGATCACCTCGTGTCCTCCGTCCCGCAGCGCTCGGGACACCACCTTTGCACCCCGATCATGTCCGTCCAAGCCCGCCTTGGCGATCAACACACGTTTTCTCATCTGCCCAAGGGTAGAAACCGCCGTTACCATCCCATTCATGGCAGTTTCTCCCCTTAATGCACTTACCCTCGCCGGGCAAAGCATCTGGGCCGACCAGATCTCCAGGTCCATGCTGGACAGCGGGGAACTCGCCCGCCGGGTCAGCCAGCAGAACATCACCGGGGTCACGTCCAACCCCTCCATCTTCGCCGGAGCCATCACCAAGAGCACCGATTACGACGCCGAGATGGCTCGCCTGATCAGGGAGGGTTTGGATCCCGATGAGACGTATGCGGAACTCATCACCCGCGACATCACGGACGCGTGTGACGTCCTCAGAGCCGTGCACAGAGAGAGTGGCGGTGCGGACGGCTTTGTCTCCGTGGAAGTGTCGCCCGAACTGGCGGCGGCCACCGCGGCAACCGTCGCCGAGGCGCGGGAGTGGGTGAAGCGGGTGAGCCGTCCCAACCTGCTGGTGAAGGTCCCCGCCACACCCGAGGGCATCCCGGCCATTCGCCGGCTGACCGGAGAGGGAATCTCGGTGAACGTGACCCTGATCTTCTCGCTTCAGCGATACCGAGAGGTGATGGAGTCGTATCTCGGAGGTTTGGAGGACTTCTCCGCGGTGGGAGGAAACCTGCGAGAAGTGGCGTCGGTAGCCTCGTTCTTCGTCTCACGGGTCGACACCGAGGTGGACCGCCGATTGGAGGATGCCGGAAGCGCCGAGGCTTTGGCTTTTCGGGGGAAGGCGGCGATCGCCAACGCCCAGGCCGCCTATGGGGACTTCCTCTCGATTTTCTCCGGCAGCCGGTGGGACCGGCTCGCGTCCCGGGGAGGCCGCATCCAACGGCCTCTTTGGGCCTCCACCTCCACCAAGAACCCGGCTTATCCCGACACCTTGTACGTGGACACCCTGGTGTCTCCCCATACGGTCAACACTTTGCCGTTGTCCACGATCGAGGCTTATGCCGACCATGGCTCTCCTCGTCCCTCCATCTTCGGACCCGAAGAGATCGCCCGGTCCCGGAACCTCTTGGCCGAACTGGAGGGTGTCGGAATCGACTACCAGGACGTGGTGAAGACTCTGGAAGCCGAAGGCGTCCAGAAGTTCGCCGACTCGTTCAGAGAACTGCAGAGCCACATCGAGGCAAAGCACGCCGAGCTTGCCTGACGCAGGCGCAGCCCGCATGTAGTACAAGCCGGGGTGATCTTCACCCTGTCGTTACTCGAAGACCTCCACCGCCACGGCGTAGGAACCCTCCCCGTAACCCGACACCTCTACGCGGGACCGTGGTGGTCGTGGGTGGCAAGGTAGTGGTCGCGGTCGAAAGGCGAGGTCGTGGTAGGAGAAGGCTCGGTCGTGGATCCCTCCTCTGCGCCGCAAGCCGAGAACAGGACGAGGGCTGCCAACCACAACATACCGACTCTTGGGAAGCCGGGAGACGAGTGTGATGGAGTTCGCATCTTCTCTGACCTGTCCGATGCTGGAACAGAGCTATTCCACACCTCTATCCAAGGGCAGCGGGCTCGGGGAGCGGTAATCGTTCAGGGTGGGTCCATCGTCTCCGGTTCCAGCGAACCGCCTGTTCCTCATCTGGGACCGGAAGCCGCTGCTGGTCCGAAGCCGTCCAGCTTCACCACCGCGGAGAGCATTAGTTCCCGCTGAGCCTTCAGATCCGGGAAGAAGATGGTGGCCGAAGCGCGGGCCCCCTGGCCGGAGATGGTCAGCACCCTTCCTACTCCCAGAGCCGAGTGGCGAACCCGGTCTCCCACCTCGACCCCCGACTGACGTGCGATCCGCCGGAACTGACGCCCTCCGCCGGCCAGAGAGCGAGATTGCCCCCCGGGAGATCCCCTCCTCGCCCATCTTCCGGAGCGGGCGGAATCGCGGCCCCCGACATGAACCACCAAGCGCTCGGGGATCTCTCGCAGAAATCGGCTGGGGACCTGCGGATAGGGATGCCCTCCCACCATGCGGGTGTCGTCCCAACTGAGATGAAGCCTCTCCATGGAGCGGGTGATCGCCACATAGAAGAGTCGGCGCTCTTCTTCCAGCTGAGCCGGATCGGAGATGCTGCGCTCGTGCGGAAACAGCCCGTCCTGCATGCCGACCACGAACACCGCCGGGAACTCCAGTCCCTTGGCGCTATGGACCGTCATCAACGCCACCGCTCCGGCGCCCTCATCGAGATTGTCGGGATCCGACACCAGCGAGGCTCCCTCCAGGAATCGACCGAGTCGCTCCAACGGCGCCAGGTCCTCCTCGAGGCTGGAATCGAACTCGTATGCCACGCGGGAGAGTTCAGCCAGGTTGTCAGAGCGGCTCTCCGCCTCTATGCCCCCCTCGGCAGTGGCCATCTCCGCCAGTCCCGTATCGAATATGGCGCTTTCCGCAGCCCGGCCCACCCCATCGGATTCAAGGTGTCTCCTGATAGCGGCCAGCACATCCGCCAGTTGTTCCACCCCTTTGCGCGCCCGGGTCGAGATCCCAGGAATCTCATCGGCCCTCTCCAGACCCTCCCGCAGACTCACCTCCTCGGTTGAGACAAACCGCTCCAGGTGCCCCAGCGAGGTCCGACCGATCCCCCTCCGGGGAGTGTTGATTATTCTCCGCAGCGCCACACCGTCGTCGGGGTTGGCCACCACCTGCAGGTAGGCCACCACATCCTTCACCTCCCGGCGTTGGTAGAACGCCACGGCTCCCACCACCTGATATGGCATCTTGGACCGCCGTAGTGCCTCTTCGAAGGCGCGTGACTGGGCGTTGGTCCGGTAGAACACCGCCATGTCTCCCGGGTTGTAGCCCTCCGCCAACAGTTCCCGAACCTGGTTGGATACGAATCGAGACTCCCGGACCGCTCCCGCCCCCCGGTGGACGATGATCTGTTCCCCATCATGCTGATCACACCACAGGTCCTTGGGGTCGGCTCGCAGATTGGCGCTGATGACCTCGTTGGCGGCGTCGAGGATGGTGGAGGTCGACCGGTAGTTGCGGTTGAGGATCACCCGGCGGGCTTCGGGAAAGTCCTCATCGAAGCGATCGAAGTTCCGATAGTCGGCCCCTCGGAAGGCATAGATGGACTGATCGCTGTCCCCCACCACGAACAAGCTCCTGTGCAGTTTCGCCAAATCCCGGACCAGCAGATACTGGGCTTGATTGGTGTCCTGGTATTCGTCAACCAGCACGTGACTGAAGATGCCCTGGTACCTCTCGAGCACCTCGGGAACCGCGCCGAACAATTCCACGGTCACCATGAGCAGATCATCAAAGTCCATGGCCGACATCTGGAGAAGTCGCTGCTGATAGAGCCTGTAGACCTCCGCCACCTCGACGGGGCCTTCTGTCCGGTCCAGGAAGGTCTCGTAGTCCACCAGACTGTTCTTGGCCTCGCTGATCCTGTTCAGGAGGCCCCGGGGGGACAGTCGACTGGCGTCCAAACCCAAATCGTTGAGACAGTGTTTTACGAGACGCACCGAGTCGGAACGGTCGTATATGGAGAAGTTCGACCGGTAGCCGAAGGCATGAGCCTCGCGACGCAGGATGCGGGCGCATGCCGAGTGAAAAGTGGAGACCCACATGTCGTTCACCGTTGCCCCGAGGAGTCCCCCCACCCTCTCTCGCATCTCCCGGGCGGCCTTGTTGGTGAAGGTGATGGCCAGGACGGAGCCGGGATTGACTCCCATCTCCCTGATCAGATAGGCGATCCGATGGGTCAGCACCCGGGTCTTACCCGATCCGGCTCCCGCCACCACCATCACCGGACCCCCCGCAATGGTCACCGCGGCCTTCTGCTCGGGATTCAGGTCCTCGAGAAGGGGGTGGGCGCCGATCATCTCACTCCCATTCGATGGTGGCGGGAGGTTTTGAGGAGACGTCGTAGAGCACCCGATTGATCCCCTCCACCTCTCCGATAACCCTCCGGGAGATGTTAGAGAGCACCGGATAGGGAAGCCGGGCCCAGTCTGCCGTCATAGCCTCGTCGCTTTCCACCGCCCGCACCACCAGCGGATAGGCGTAGGTGCGCCCATCCCCTTGGACTCCCACCGACCGTATGGCGGGCAAGACCCCGAACACCTGCCATAGGTCGCGATACAAACCCGCCTTACGGATCTCGTCTATAACGATCGTGTCAGCCCGGCGCAGCAGGTCCAGCCGCTCGGTGGTCACCTCTCCGATAATGCGAATCGCCAGGCCGGGGCCCGGAAAGGGGTGGCGCCAAACTATTTCCTCCGGCAGGCCCAACTGCTCCCCAACCGCGCGAACTTCATCTTTGAACAGATCCCGTAGCGGTTCCACCAACTCAAGCCTCATGTGCTCGGGAAGGCCACCCACGTTGTGGTGGCTCTTGATCACCGCCGCGTCCCCGCCTCCCGACTCGATTACATCGGGATAGAGCGTTCCCTGCACCAGAACACTACACCCTGATAGACGGTCGGAAACCTCCTCGAACACCTTGATGAAGGTCTCTCCGATGATCTTCCGTTTGGCCTCCGGATCGGTTACTCCTGAAAGGGCAGCCAGAAACCGCTCCTGAGCTTTGACATGTATCAGGTTGGTGGAGAAGTTATCACCGAACACCTCCTCCACCTGTTCGGGCTCGTCCTGGCGGAGCAGTCCATGATCTACGAACACACAGGTGAGACGATCTCCGATGGCCCGGTGCACAAGGGCCGCCGCCACCGCAGAGTCCACTCCCCCTGACAGCCCGCACACTGCCCGGGACTCTCCGATCTGTTGGCGTATGTTATGGACCTCCCTCTCGATGATCGACTGCGGCGTCCAAGAAGCCTGTACCCCGCAGGCGTCATACAGGAACCTCTTCAAAACTTCGATTCCCTTCGGAGTGTGGGTCACCTCCGGGTGGAATTGCACCCCGTAGAAGCCTCTGTCGCGGTCCTCCATGGCCGCCACCGAAGCGCCGGGAGTCCGGGCGGTGACGGCGAAGCCATCCGGCGTCTTCTCCACTGCGTCGCGATGGCTCATCCAAACCTCGGAGACATCCGGGAAGTCCTCCAGAAGAAGCGATGAGCCTGCTAACTGCATCGTCGTGTTTCCAAACTCGCCTCCACCGGTGGCGGCGACCTTCCCGCCCAGCAAATCGGCGATGAGTTGGTGGCCGTAGCAGATCCCCAGCACCGGAACTCCCAGGTCCAGCAACCCTGGGTCGATGGAAACCGCATCGGGCGAATAGACGGATGCCGGCCCACCCGAGAGCACGATTCCGGATGGGGAACGCTCTTTTGCCTCCGACGCGGTGATCCGGGCGGGAACTATCTCTGAGTGGACCCTGGCCTCACGGATCCGGCGAGCGATCAGACGGGCGTACTGCGCCCCCAGATCCACAACCAGTACATTGTCGGTGGAAGCGGTCAACCCGTCTCCAACTGCTCCGACCCTAGGGACCCCTTTCCCTCGGTCAAGAAGGTGGGAGCAATCACCACCTCCGCCTTCTGGAATTCAGAGATGTTGGAGTATCCGGTGGTGGACATGGCTCTGCGGAGAGCGCCGAACAGGTTGGTGCGGCCATCGCTCTCCACTGAGGGCCCGACCATTATCTCCCTGAGCGTCCCGCGGGTGGAAACTTTGATTCTCGAGCCCCGCGGCAGGGATGGATGGAAGGACGACATGCCCCAGTGGAATCCCGACCCGGGCGCTTCGCTGGCCGCCGCCAGTGGTGAGCCCAACATCACCGCGTCCGCTCCGCAGGCGATCGCTTTGGCTATCTCCCCTCCGGTCCGCATCCCTCCATCGGCGATGACATGCACGTATCTTCCGGTCTCCAGGAGGTACTGAACCCGGGCCCCTGCAGCGTCGGCTATGGCTGTGGCCTGAGATACGCCCACTCCCAATGACCAGCGGGTTGCGCTTGCCGCCCCCGGGCCCACTCCCACCAGTATCCCCACCGCGCCGGTGCGCATCAGATGACTGGCCATGGAGTACGAAGAGCAACCTCCCACCACCACCGGCACCGGTGACTCGGCAATGAACTTCTTGAGGTTCAAGGGCTCGGTGCGTGTCGAGACGTGTTCGGCCGACACAACCGTTCCCTGTATCACCAGCAGATCCAGCCCCGCTTCCACGGCGGTGGGGGCGTACTGCAGTGTGTTCTGCGGCGTGAGGCTGGCCGCCGAGATAAAACCGGCGTCCCTTATCTCCTGGATGCGCTCGCCAACCAGGTCCCTCTTGATCGGCTCTCGGTAGACCTCCTGCAAGACCGCGGTGGCGCGTTCGGATGGAGTCGAGATGATTTCGGTGTAGATGGGGCCCGGGTCCCGGTAGCGGGTCCACAGTCCCTGCAGGTTCAAGACCCCCAGACCACCAAGCCTTCCCACTTCGATAACCGTGGCGGGGTTCATGGTGGAATCCATCGGCGCCCCCATCACGGGGGCGGAGAAACGGTAGGCGTCCAGTTGCCAACCGAGATCCACATCATCGGGATCCCGCGTGCGGCGCGTGGGGACGATGGCGATCTCGTCCAGCCCGTATACCCGCCGGGCACTCTTGCCTATGCCGATGTCGATTTGCATCCGAGACTCCGCAACCCCTGACCATCACAAGGCTACCAACCGCCAGCCTTGTTTCTCGACTCAAGGATGGAGAGGCCCAGTGACAAATCTCTCCCTTCTCAGACGGTCCCTGTCGTCTTGACCGCGCCGGACTGCCGATGCCATCTATATCTCAATCTATATCGGCCTGACAAGCCATCGGGAGCGGGGTATCATCGGCTGAGGCGACTTTGGCGAGGGTTAGGAACGGGCCGACGTGTCGAAACATGAACACCTGCACCCGGGAACCCTCGTGGCATCGTGGGTAGCCACCTTGGAGCGGACATTCGCCGATTAATCGTTGCAGTCGCCCTGGTCCTGGCGTCATGCGGTGGGGGAACCACACCTGATACATCCGGTGAACCTGCCGAAGCCGCAACTACATCCACGGCGGCAACCGAGTCCCCGAGCGAGCCGGCCGCGGAAACCACATCCACGGCGGCCTCCCCGGTCGAAACAACCTCCACCACCTCAGCCGTCACCACTTCCTCCTCGGCGGCATCCACAGCCAACCCGATCGTGACGGAGGAAGCGGACGCCGTTTCCCTGGTTTCGAGCGATGGTTACACCTTCCCGCCTCCACCCGCGTTCCCCGAGGGCAGGATCTCGGCCCAACTGCGGCATGACCTCAATGCCTTCTTCGACATTCTCGAACACGAACGCAGATTCGCTCACATGGAGTTGCTGTCTCTCACCAACCACGACGACATTCGGATCGCCTGGGTCCTCACCGACATACTGCGTTTCTCCAACAGCCTCGAACTCATCGAGTTGATAGGGGCCCGACTCCAGAAGATGTTGGGAGAGGAAGGGATAGCCGGGGACCCCATCGACCTGTGGAAGCGGGCCACCAACCTTCTCATCGCCTGGGACCTCCCCGCCTTCCCCGATTACCGGAAATTCAAGAAGCGCCTATTCGTACTGGTGGAGCCAGACTGGGAGCCCTTCTTCAACGATCCGGAGGCTACGATCGACTGGCGGTGGGTGAGTTGGGGCGGTGTCTTCATCGATAACCGGCCCCTCGGCTCCACCTTACCCTGCCCCCGGGGATGCATCCCTTCCCTGGATGATCCCGTGGTCACCCCCGCCTCCGAGGGAGATTGGTACCCGGACGACAGGGTGGTCTTCGGCGTGAC
>JAAXHN010000082.1 GCA_012270885.1 Acidimicrobiia bacterium
GACAACTGGCCCACCGTGAAGATGCGCGAGCCCATCTGGGAGACCCCTGACGACATCAGGATTCCACCCGATTTCCTGACCCATCGGGACACCCGTTGCGTCCTGGACGCCATCCGGATCCTCAAGAAGGAGTACGGCAACGAGGTGGCCATCATCGGCAAGACCATGGGGCCCTGGTCGCTCGGCTACCACTGTTTCGGGGTGGAGCCCTTCCTGCTGATGTCGCTCGACGATCCCGGGAAGACCAAGCTCTGCCTGGACAGAATGAAAGAGGCCACCATCCAGTTCGGCATCGCTCAGGTGGAGGCCGGAGCCGACGCCATCACGCTGCCCGATCACGCCACCGGAGACCTGGTGAGCGGTGAGTACTACAGGAGATACCTCCGTGAGCTCCACATCGAGTTCGCCGAAGAGATAAAGATCCCGATCATTCTGCACATCTGCGGAAAGACGGTGGACCGGATGGAATACATCGCCCAGACGGGAATGGCCGCCTTCCACTACGACTCCAAGAACGAGCCGCGGGAGTCCGTTGACATCATGAAGAACCGCATCTCCCTGGTGGGAAACATCAACAATCCGGAGACGCTATTCGCCAAGGGGCCTGAAGAGGTCCGCCAGGAGGTGGTCAAGAACCTGGACGCGGGGGTTGAGATGGTGGGTCCCGAGTGCGCCATCCCGCTGCAGACTTCGATTGAGAACCTGAAGGAGATCCCGCTGGCGGTGAGGGACTGGACCCGGGAGCAGGCCGCCGGAAATTGAGGGCGGGCAGACGACCGAGAGGGAATCATGGCCAATATCGCAGACATTCAGAACGAGTTCATCCGCGAGGAGATCGAAGAGTTCCTTGAACGCCCCGAGGAGATCGAGCGGACGGTGGGCATCTTCGCCAAGGCGAGACCCGCCATGCAGGACATTGCCGCCGCCCTGATCGAGGGTGAGAACGACACCGTGGATCGTCTTACCGCCGCAGCCCTGGAGGACGGGATCGAGGCCCTCGAGATAATGGACGACGGCCTGATCGCGGGAATGGGCGTGGTGGGGATCAAGTTCCGCGAAAACTTCATCTTCGTGCCGGAAGTTCTGGCCTGTGCCCGGGCCATGAAAGCGGGAATGGTTCACATCGAACCCATCCTCTCGGCTTCGGGCGTCGAGCCCCTGGGCAGGGTAATCATGGGCACGGTCAAGGGCGATCTCCACGACATCGGCAAGAACCTGTGCATCATGATGCTTCGGGGGGCGGGGTTCGTGGTGATCGACCTGGGGGTGGACACCTCGGCCGACGAGTTCATCGATGCCATCGAGGAGCACGAGGCCTCGCTGATGGGGATGTCGGCCCTGTTGACCACCACCATGCCCAACATGGGAAAGACCATCGAAGCCTTTATCGACGCCGACCTGCGGGACGATGTCAAGATCATGGTGGGTGGGGCGCCGGTCACCCAGGAGTTTGCCGACGACATGGGCGCCGACGGGTACGGAAAGGACGCGCTGGCTTGCGTCGAGTTGGCCAAGAACCTGCTGAGCGCCGAAGTGGAAGCCCAGTAGCCCGCTATGCAGAAAATCGACAAGGCCGAA
>JAAXHN010000083.1 GCA_012270885.1 Acidimicrobiia bacterium
CCCCGACTAAACTGAGTCCCGTAGCGTCACAGACGCTCATCCAGAGCGGTGGAGGGACAGGCCCGAAGAAACCGCGGCAACCGGTCGCAAGGCACGGTGCCAACGCCTGACCGATGAGTAAAGGAGAGTCGGTGACAAACAGTTCCTCGGACCCGCCCCTCGACCCCGCGGCCGACGGCCTGGCGCGGACCGAGACCCGGTTCATACGGCTCGGGTCCTACACCACCCTGGGCGGGAAGACTATACCCGATGTCACCCTGGCCTATGAGATGTACGGGAAACTGAACGAGGCCCGGGACAACGTCATCCTGGTCTTCCACGCTCTGACCGGGAGCCAGCACGCCGCCGGGTTCAACCCGTCGGTGCCCGGGGTGGGCGCCCGGTGGACCGAGGAGATGCAGGTGGGCTGGTGGGACGGTTTCATCGGACCGGGGCGGGCCCTCGACACCGACAAGTACGCGGTGGTGTGCGTCAACTACCTGGGCGGGTGCTACGGATCCACGGGTCCGTCGTCTCCCAATCCCCGGACCGGGCGCCCCTACGGCTCGGCTTTCCCGTCCCTGACCGTCACCGATATAGTCGACTCCCAGATGAGGCTCCTCGAACACCTCGGCGTGGAGCGGATCCAGGCCTGCACGGGAGGCTCGGTGGGAGGTTTGATGGCGCTGGTGCTGGGCGTGCGCTATCCCGACCGGGTGAAGGTGGTGATCCCCATCGCCGCCGGGCTCGGGGTGACCACCCTGCAGGTGATCCACAACTTCGAGCAGATGTTCGCCATCGTCACGGATCCGAACTTCCGGGGCGGGGACTTCTACGGGGGCCCCCGGCCGGACCTGGGGCTGGCCCTGGCCCGGATGATCGGCCACAAGACCTTCGTCTCCCTCTCGGCCTTCCGGGAGCGGATACGCCATGAGATCATGGAACGGGAGGACCTGGGCGGATACCGGGTGCAGCACCCCATGGAGTCCTACATGCTTCACCAGGGCCAGAAGTTCGTGGAAAGATTCGACGCCAACACCTACCTGCGGGTGGTGCGGATCTGGCAGAAGTTCAACCTGGTGAAAGAGGTGGGGGGAGAGAGCGTCACGGATCTCTTGAGCCGCTGCCGCGACCAGCAGTGGCTGGTGTTCACTATCGATTCGGACGTCTGCTTCTACCCCGACGAGCAGGAGGGCATGGTCAGGACGCTCACCGAGGTGGGGGTGCCGGTTCTCTGGCGCACGGTGCAATCGGACAAGGGCCACGACGCCTTCCTGTTGGAGCCCGAGAAGTTCAAACCGGGCATCCACGACGTCCTGGGCTAGGGGATCACGCCAGTTCCACCGAGGGCCGGCCCTCGATGACCTCTCCGATGGCGACGGCCGAAACCCCATCCTCCCGGAGCCGCCCGGTGAGTTCTCCCGCTCCGGACGGGG
>JAAXHN010000084.1 GCA_012270885.1 Acidimicrobiia bacterium
TCCCGGGCGCTGGAGAGGGTCGGCGATCAGGCGGTGGACATCGGCGAGCAGGTGGCCTTCCTGATGACCGGGGATCACCATGAATTCACCCGGTATACCGGATAATGTCCCGAATCGCTGAGGCGACCCATCGGGTCTTGGTGGTTGAGGACGAACCCGCCATCTCCGAATCAATCTCTTATGCGCTGGAAACCGAGGGAATGGCGGTGGAGGCGGCCTACACCTTCTCCGAGGCACTGTCGCGGGTGCGCAAGCGCCCTCCCTCGCTGGTCCTCCTGGATGTGATGCTTCCCGGCGGTTCGGGCCTGGACATCTGCCGGGAGATCCGGTCCTTCTCCGACGTTCCCATCATCGTGCTATCGGCCCGCGACGCCGAGTCCGACAAGGTGGCCGGCCTGGAGTTGGGCGCCGACGATTATGTGACCAAGCCCTTCTCCATGCGGGAGTTGATCGCCCGGGTCCGCTCCCACATCCGGCGGGCGGCGCGCTCCGGACAGATGTTGGAGACCAACGAGGTGCTCCGGGGCGGGCCGGTGGAGTTGGACGTGGACGCCCACGAGGCCAGGGTCCGGGGAGAGTCGGTCGCCCTGCGACCCAAGGAATTCGATCTTCTGGAGACGCTCATGCGCCGAAAGGGCCGGCTGGTCACCCGGGAGACGCTGTTGAGCGAGGTTTGGGGCTCCTCCTTCTACGGAGACTCCAGAACCCTGGATGTCCATGTCAAGCGACTCCGCCACAAGATTGAGGAGGACTATTCCAAGCCCCGCTACCTGATCACCGTCCGGGGCCTCGGTTACAAGTTCGTCGATGCGTCCTGACGGCCGCCCGCAACACTCCCTGATCCGCCGCCTGATCGTCACCCTGGGGGTTTTCGTCGGCATCTCGGCCGTCCTGGGAGGGGTGCTGTACGCCGCCTTGGGACTGCCGCCCTGGCTGGCCGGTCTGATCTCCGGGACTCTGGGTCTCGGAGCCTACGGCATCGTCCTCTTCCGGCTGCGCAACGCCCTGGTGGGGTTGGGCCACGCGGCGGACTACCTACTCGGCAGGGACTCCGAACCCGAGCCGGTTCCTACCGGAATCGAGGAAGTGGACCGCCTGGCGGACTCTCTCCGCGAGGCGGGACGCCATTTCCGGAACACTAAGGACGCTTTATGGAGAGAACGGGCTCTCCTGGAGGTGGTGCTCGAAGCCCTACCCGGAGGTGTCCTGTTGGTGGAAGCCGACGACCAGGTGGCTTATTCGAACTCGGCCTGTCGCCAGATGCTGGGGACCGTTGGGGACCCCTCGGGCCGTCTGGCGCTCCGACAGATCAGGAGACTGGTGACCCGGGCGCGGGACAGCGATCAAATTTATGAGGAGATCCTGCAGCGCGGCTATCCCGAACGCACCCTGGCCGTGAGGGCCTTCACGATCGACGCCGACGGCCGGGCGCTGGTGATCGTTCTGGATCTCACCGAGAGCAGGCGAGTTGAGACGATGCGGCGGGACTTCGTCACCGACGCTTCCCACGAACTGAAGACTCCGGTGGCTTCGGTTCTCGCCTCCGCCGAGGCTCTGCAAATGGCCCTGGAGCACGATCCGACCTCAAGCCGGATGTTCGCCGACCGGATCCTGTCGGCCGCGTTGCGCCTGTCCCGCCTGATCTCGGACCTGTTGGATCTCTCCCGCCTGGAGGCGCACGCCCCCGCCCCCGATGACTTTGATCTGGAAGAAGTGGTGATCTCCGAGGTGAAGCCGTTCGTCACCTCCGCCCGCCGGAAGGACATCGCATTCTCCGTGCAGACCACTGCGACGGCTGTCAAAGGGTCTTCCGCCGAACTCGGCCTGGCCATCCGGAACCTGTGCGACAATGCGCTCCGGTACACCGAAGAGGGCGGGAGGATCGCAGTGACCCTGGACCGACGAAACGGAGAGGCAGCCTTGACGGTCACCGACACCGGCGTGGGGATCCCGGGCAGGGACCTGGTACGGATATTCGAGAGGTTCTACCGGGTGGATGTGGCCCGCTCCCGTGGAACGGGCGGCACCGGTCTGGGTCTGGCGATAGTCAAGCATGTGGCTGAGCGGCACGGGGGGAGGGTGATGGTGGAGAGCCTCCTGGGAGAGGGATCCACCTTCGTCCTTCAGATTCCCCTGGCAGAGACGAACCCAACCCTCTGAGGGAGGCTCTTTCCGTCTGGAGAGAATCCGCCTGCACCCGTCCGCGGTCGGGGCGGGGTGCTCTCGGGGTATCGTGAAGACAGGAATGCTCTACGATGCGGTAGTGGTCGGAGCAGGTCCCAACGGCTTGGCCGCGGCGGTCGTCCTGGCGGAGGCCGGGTGCTCCACACTGGTGATGGAGGCCTCGGAGACCATTGGGGGCGGGGCCCGTACGGCGGAGTTGACTCTTGGGGGATTCCGTCACGATGTTTGCGCAACGGCCCATCCCCTGGGGCGTGGATCGCCTCTTTTTCGCCGGCTGCCCCTGGCGAAGTACGGGTTGCGTTGGATCCATCCGCCGGTTGCCCTAGCCCATCCACTTGACAGCGGAGAGGTGGTCGTGCTTCGACGTTCGATCGAGGAGACCTGCGAGGGCCTGGGCGTCGATGCGGTCCGCTACCGCGGAAGAATCGAAGACATCGACCGAATGTGGCCCCGGATAGAAGAGCGGATCCTGGGACCGGCCCTGGGACGGGGGTCCGATCCTCTGGGGATGCTGAAGCTGGCGCCCTTCGCCCGCCCGGTGTCCTGGGATATCCGCAAGTTCAAGGGCCCGGCGGCCCGTTCCCTGCTGGCAGGCTGCGCGGCCCACTCGGTGATGCCGCTCGGGAGGTTGTTCACCGCCGGGGTGGGGTGGCTGCTCCTGGCGGCCGGGCACCGGTACGGCTGGCCCTTTGTGTCGGGAGGCTCCCAGGCGTTGGTGGATGCCCTGGCGTCTCACTTCTCCGATTTGGGAGGCGAGATCGAGACCGGGCGCCGGATAACCGATCTGGCTCAGCTTCCCCCTTCCCGGGTGGTGGTGGCAGATGTGGCGCCCGGGGCGCTCATCGAGATGCTCGGAGAGGATGGATCGGCCCGGATGGCTCGGGCGGGGCGGGGATTCCGGCACGGGCCGGGGGTGTTCAAGCTGGACTGGGCCTTGTCCCGACCGGTGCCGTGGAGAGACGCCCGGATGGCGATGGCAGGGGTGCTCCACCTGGGAGGCGACCACCGGCAGATTGCCTTGGCCGAGCGGATGGTGTGGCGAGGCCGGACTCCCGACCGGCCTTTCGTAGTGGTTGCCCAACCTTCCCGGTTCGACCCCTCCCGCGCCCCGGGGGGAGGCCACACCCTATGGGCTTACACTCATGTTCCCTCCAAAAGCCCGGTCGACATGCGGGCGGCGGTGGAGGCAGAGATCGAGCGGCATGCTCCAGGGTTCTCCGAGACTGTCCTGGCCTGCCACACCCTTCCGGCCTCGGAGTGGGAGAGCTACAACCCCAACTACGTGGGGGGAGACATCGGCGGCGGGGCACTGGGCGTGCGCCGGGTGCTTAGGGGGCCCTTCGGCGGATTGTCGCCCTATGGGACCGGAGCGGACGGGGTTTATCTCTGTTCCTCCTCCACTCCCCCCGGCGCGGGCGTCCACGGCATGTGCGGCCACCACGCCGCCCAGGCGGCGCTGGGAAGGATCAAGTCCGGTTGGCCGGCCTCCCGGTAACGGGACGGTTCCCCTCGCGAATTCCGAACACTATCTCGCGAAACAGAGCACCGGTTTTCTGCCCTCCGGGCCCATCCCCCACCACCGCCGAACCAGGGTGGATCGCGAGAATCCGCGAAGCGTTGAGGTGCGGATTCTCTGGTCCTTTGTTCTCCTGAGCCGGGGGAGCTCTGGCCCCGGACGGAGGCTCTGTTGTGTTCCTACAGTGTGTGACCGGACTGTGACAAAGTCAACCCCCGCTCCCACTCGTTTTTCCCGCTCTCGCCGACTCTGCGGCGGTTGGGGTGGTCGTCTGCTCCCGGGCGGCCTAATGGGCTTTGGGTTCGAAGATGGTGAAGGTGCCCTTCTGGTCGTCGTTGACAACTGCAAAGCGGCCCACCGCTATTTCCGTTACAGGGACGCAGACATCTCCGCCCAGGCTCTCCACCCGGGCGGCTGCTTCGTCGGCGTTGGCCACCTGGATGTAGACCATCCAGTGGGGCGGGATCTCTCCCCAGTTCTCGTCCATGACCAGTGCTCCGGCGATTGGCATCTCACCAACGTTGGCCAGGTGGTATTCCCCACCCTGGAGCATGGGCATGCTGCTCCACTCCCAGCCGAACAGCCCGCTGTAGAAACGCTGGGTGGCTCCCAAGTCCCTGGTGTACAACTCGTTCCACACCAGCGCGCCGGGGGTGTTCTTCACCTCCGCGCCTCCGAACTCCAGGGCCTGCCAGAGGAAGAATGCCGCCCCTCCCCCCGGCTCCTCCAGGAGGGCGACCTTTCCGTTCCCGACTTCGGCGGGTCCCATGCGGAAGGTGGCTCCCAGGGAACGGGCCACCTCGGCGGTGGCCTCTATGTCGTCTGTGGCGATGTAGGAGAACCAGACGGGCGGTACCCCCTCGGGAAACATGCCCGGCATCGACGGTCCCATGGCCCCCACGGTCTTTCCTTCCAGGTTGAACATGGTGTAGGACATTCCGGTGTCACCCATGGGAACATCGGTCCACTCCCAACCGAACATGCCGTTGTAGAAGGTCTTGCCCCGCTCGGGATCGGGAAGGTAGATGTCCATCCAGCAGAAAGTGCCGTGGGGGTGTTTCATCGATGTCGCTCCTTGAAATTGATCGACCGCGGCCGACTCGGGCTATCTCCAGCACGCCCGGAGGGACTCGAACCCCCAACCTTCTGATCCGTAGTCAGACGCTCTGTCCAAATTGAGCTACGGGCGCAGGGCCTAAACCAAAGGATAAGCCTAGCCGGAGACACGAAGCCCCAGGGAGGGTTCTCATCTGGGGGTGCTCCAGGTCAATACTTGACAGCACGACACGATGAGAGTAGCTATTGCCGGTTTCCGTCGCTCCGGTCGGCTATTCTGATGTTCCCCCAGGGGAGAAGCTCAAAAGGATGGGCACGGGACCATGACTGGTGAAGCCATCTTGGTGCTGGCGATTTTGGTCGGCACGGTAGCGCTATTCGTTTCGGAGAAGTATCCGCTCGATCTGGTAGCGATGATCGGGCTGGGTGCCCTGCTGGTCTTCGGGCTGGTGACTCCCGCGGAAGGATTCTCCGGATTCAGCAACCCGGCGACGCTCACGGTGGCGGCGATGTTCATCCTGAGCGCCGGTCTGCAAAAAACCGGCGCCACGGCCGCGGTGGGACGGCTGATGGTCCGTTTCGGTCGAAGCCACTACACAGCTCTGATTGTGATAATGGCCACCATCACGGTCATGTCGGCATTCGTTAACAACACTGCCGCCGTCGCCGTCTTCATCCCTCTCGTAACGATCCTTGCCAACCGACGTAGGATCTCCGCGTCCAAGCTGCTGATTCCTCTCTCCTATGCCTCTCAGTTCGGCGGGGTGTGCACTCTCATTGGAACCTCTACCAACCTCCTGGTGAGTTCCATCTCCGATCAGGCCGGTTATGGCTCTTTCAGCATGTTCGAATTCAGCCGGATGGGATTGATTCTCTTCGCAGCGGGGGTTGCCTTCTTCCTGTTGTTCGGGCGGTGGCTGTTACCCGACCGCCAGCAGAGGGAGTTGGCCTCCACGTATCACCTGGGCGAGTATGTCACCGAGTTGAGGGTGCGCCACAGGTCTCCCCTGGTGGGCAAGTCGGTGATAGACAGCAGGCTTGGGGTGGATCATGACGTGACGGTCCTGAGGGTGCTGGAGGCGGGGGAAGCCGGTTGGGCTCCCTTGCGGCAAACTCTTAAACCGGACGACGTGTTGTTGGTACACGGATCGATCGCCGACTTGATGCGCTTGCAGGGATCGATGGGGATGGAACTGAACGTTGACTTCAAACTACGTGACGAGACCCTGCAGACCGAAGACCTGCGTCTTGTCCAGGCCCTGGTGGCGCCCGGCTCCCCTCTGATCGGACACACGCTCAAGGAGGCGGACTTCCGCAACCGCTATAAAGCCCTGGTGCTGGCCATGCAGCGGCGGGGGGAGACCATCAACGACAAGCTGAGTTCGATCACCCTCAGTATGGGGGACGTCCTGCTGGTACAGGCTCACGAAGAGGAGATAACCACCCTGCGTCGCAGCAACGATTTCATCGTTCTCAATGAAGTGCCCGGCGCGGTCCTCCGCCGCAAGGCTCCCCTGGCCATCGGCATTATCGGGGCGGTGGTAGGCCTCGCTGCGTTCAACGTCTTCCCGATCCTGGTCACCGCCCTGCTCGGCTGCGTGGCGCTCTTGGTGACCCGGGTTCTTCGATTGGAGGAGGCCTACAACGCCATCAACTGGCAGGTCATCTTCCTGCTCGCCGGGATCCTTCCCCTGGGGCTGGCCATGCAAACCAGCGGTGCAGCCGGTGCGTTGGCCGAGAGAGCGGTGGGATGGGTGGGAGACATGGGACCGGTGGCCGTGCTGGCCGTGATCTATCTGATGACGTCCGTCATGACCGACACCATGACCAACGCGGCGGCGGCGGTGCTGCTGGCGCCCATCGCCATCTCAACCGCCGAACAGATCGGGGTTGATCCCAGACCATTCTTGATGGCAATTACCTTCGCCGCCTCCACAGGATTCTCGACTCCGGTCGGCTACCAGACCAACACCATGATCTACAGCCCCGGCGGGTACAAGTACACCGACTTTTTACGCACAGGCGTGCCGCTAAGTATCCTGTTCTGGATATTGTCGGTGATCTTCATCCCTCAGTTCTGGGCCTTCTAGCAAAGGGAGTGACCGGAGGTGCGGGGTGCCCGAAATCGGGGAATGTCAGGTACACACCACCCGGTTTCGGCTACGGCCAACGAGTCATTCCAGCCCGTAAAGTAGCCGGATGACCTGGCAGATCGCCTTTTTGATTCTGTTGCTGGTGGGGATGGCCTACCTGTTCCTGACGGCCAAGCTGCCGGTCGATCTTACCGCCTTCCTGGGCTTGGCGGTGTTGATCCTGGGAGGGTATGTGGGTCCGACGGAGGCGTTCAGCGGTTTCGCCTCCCCGGCGGTTATCACCATGCTGGCGATCTTCATCATCAGCGCCTCCCTCCTGTATACGGGCATAGCCGACATCGTGGCGTCGAGGATTTACAGGCTGGTGGGTAACCGGGAGATACCGCTGGTAATCACCCTGATGCTGGTAGCGGGCGTCCTTTCGGCGTTTATGAACAACATTGCAGCTACGGCCGTCCTGATGCCGGCGGTGGCGGCCATCGCCAGACGGGCCGGCCTGTCGCCGTCCCGCCTGATGATGCCTTTGGCTTTCGGGTCCATCCTGGGCGGCACCACCACCATGGTCGGGACCCCACCCAACATCGTGGCGGCCTCGATCCTGGCGGAGCGGGGGCTCGATCCGTTCGGCATCTTCGACTTCACGCCCGTTGGTGGGCTGCTGCTGGCCGGGGGAGTCCTGTTCATGATCACACTGGGGAGAAAACTCCTGCGCGATCGGCTTGCCGGCCCGGGGGTGGCCGATTCCGCCGATCTAACCCACATCTATCACTTGGAGGAGCGGCTGTTCACGATAAGGATCCCGAAGCGGTCCCCGCTCGACAATGTCACGCTGGCACAGGCCAACCTGTCGGGCGCACTGGGCATCCAGGTGGTCTCCATTCACCGGCCCGGGACCAAGAAACTTGTTCCCGAGGCTGACACGCTGCTCAGGAGCGGGGATGTGCTCTTGGTGGAGGGACGCCTGCCCGACCTCGAGGACATCATGCGGCTGGGTGGGATGGAACTCAAACGCACCACCACCCGGGAGATCCCGCGCATCAGGGGGTTTTCGGCGATCAGGGCCGAGGTCCTCGAGTCCTCCGAGTTAGTAGGGGAGAGCCTCAGGGAAACCGGGTTCCTGCAACGCTACCAAGTGGTGGTCGTAGGGATCGATCGCCGAGGCGAGACTATCCGGGGAGGACTCGCATCGGAGGTCCTGCAGGCGGGAGACCGGATCATCGGGTTGGGCCCCCGAAGCGAGTTGCACAAGATGCAGGGCGATGGGAACTTCAGGGTGACGAACCTTGGGCTCGCCGCGTTGAAGTCCATCGAGGATCACCTCTCGGTGATGAGGGTCCCCTCCGGGTCGTCTCTGGTGGGTACGACGGTGAAGGGCAGCCGTCTGAGCGAGTTGTTCGGAGTGACCGTGGGCGCAATCGTCCATAACGGGGTCATCCGCATGGTCGCATCTCCCGAGGATGTGATAGAGGAGGGCGACGGGCTGCTGGTCGCCTGCGACACGGCGCGGGTGGAGCACCTGGTGCGGATCGGCGACATCAGGGTGGACTTGCAGGTGGATGTTGCCGAACTTCAGTCCGAGGACTACGGGATTGTCGAGGTGGCGCTGGCTCCCCGATCTGCGGCGGTGAGAAAGACGGTGCGCGACCTGGAGTTCCGCAATCGTTACGGTCTCCAGTTGCTGGCGATCTGGCGAGACGGGAGGACGATCCGCACCGGTCTGGCGGACCTCCGTTTCCAGCTTGGCGATGCTCTCTTGGTCCAGGGTCCCTGGGAGCGGATTCGCCTGCTCGGCACCAATCCTGACTTCGTGGTCCTGTCTCCCGAAGGCCTCCGTCCCCGAAGGCACAACAAAGCGCCGTTGGCTCTGGGAGCACTGCTGCTGATGGTCGGGCTGGTGGTGTTCGGCATACAGCCGATCCATGTGGCGGCCTTCATCTCCGCCAGCCTGGTGCTCCTCTTCCGCACGGTCACGATGGAGGAGGCCTACCGGGCTATCGAATGGCGGACGATCTTCCTGGTGGCGGCCGTCCTTCCCGTGGGTTTCGCCATGGAGACAACCGGCGCCGCCAACCTGATGGTGGACCAGGTCATAGGAATTCTCGGCCCGCTGGGAAACTATGCCATTCTCGTCGCCTTGGTCCTCTTGGCCAGTGTGCTCAGCCAAGCGCTCGACGGGGCACCCTCGGTCGTCCTGTTGGCGCCGGTGGCGCTGGAGACGGCCGCCCAACTGGGTATGAACCCCTACGCGGTGATGATGGGCGTGAGCCTGGCCGCGTCGGCGGCCTTCATGACTCCTTTCAGCCACAAGGCCAACCTCCTGGTGATGGGCGCCGGTGGTTACCGCTCGATCGACTACCTCCGGGTCGGAACTCCGTTGACCGTAGTTGTCCTGGGGATAGTGGTGGCGCTGGTACCTCTCATATTCCCACTCTGAACGCCGGTGGGCGCCGGGTGTTGGGGCCGGGCAGCCTAAAACAGGGACTGGCCTGGGGCGGGTCCGCAGGTTTGTGTATCTTGATGTTTAATGAGTCGGCATGGACCCCCACATCGGCTGTCGCCTGCGGGCGGAAGGTGAGATGACCATCGACACCGCGGTGGTCGGACACGGATTCCCACGGGAGGCCGCGGCAAGCCGCGCGAACCTGCTGGACATCGAGAACCTGGCGGTGCGCTTCGAGTTGCCCAACGAGACGGTCCGCGCGGTCAGCGGCGTGAGCCTCAGCGTGGCGCCGAGCGAGACATTCGCTTTGGTGGGCGAGTCCGGATCCGGCAAGAGCGTCTCGATGCTGTCTGTCATGGGTCTCCTTCCTTCGCCCCCGGCGGTGGTGTCGGGATCCATCCGACTGGAGGGCCGTGAAGTCCTGGGCATGCCCGGGCGCCGGTTGAGGAGACATCGCGGCCGGGACGTGGCCATGGTCTTCCAGGAACCGATGTCGTCAATGAACCCGGTCCACCGCGTGGGCCGGCAGATCGGCGAGAGTCTTCGCATTCACCGCGGTGCGACCCGGGCCGAGGCGCGGCGCCACGCCATCGGCCTCCTGGACCGGGTCGGGATCCCGTCGGCGTCCACCAGGGTTGACGACTTCCCGCACGAGTTCTCCGGAGGCATGCGTCAGCGGGCCATGATCGCCATGGCGTTGGCGTGCGAGCCGAAGCTTCTGATCGCCGACGAACCGACCACGGCGTTGGATGTCACCGTACAGGCACAGATCGTGGACCTGATCCGCGAGTTGCAGGCCGAGTACCGCCTGGCGGTGGTGTGGATCACCCATGACCTGGGGGTGGTGGCCGAGATAGCCGACCGGGTGGCGGTGATGTACGCCGGGCGAATACTCGAGACCGGTCAGGCATCCGACCTCTACCGGGCGACCCGCCACCCCTACACGTCCGGGTTGCTCCGATCCATACCCCGGCTGGACCGCTCGGTCACCACCCGCCTGGCGGAGATACCGGGCGCACCGGTCCGGGTGGTCACCGAGTTGGAGGCATGCCCCTTCGACGACCGATGCCCGATGGCCGGAGAGGGCTGTCAGGATGCTCTCCCGGAGCTGGAAACGGTTGGGTCCCAAGGGCACCGCTCGGCCTGTATTCACCACCACCAGATGGGACCTTCATCCTCCCTCTGGCCGGAAGGAACGGAAGCCGGTCGCCAGGACACTCACGAACAACCCGGGGACCTGGTCATTTCGATTCGGGACCTCCGGGTCCACTTCCCGATCATCCGCGGCATGCGCGGGTCGCGCAAGATGGCCATTCGAGCTGTGGATGGGGTGTCTCTCGACGTGGTGCGGGGTAAGACCTTGGGGGTCGTCGGCGAGAGCGGGTGCGGGAAGACCACCCTGGGTCGGGCAATGGTTGCACTGGTGCGACCCACCGGAGGCGCGATCGAGATCAACGGGGAGCCGATCAACCACCGAAGCGGCCGCCACCGAAAGGTGGTCCAGATGATCTTCCAGGACCCCTTCTCGGCCATGAACCCGGGGATGCGAGTGGCGGATGTGATCGCGGAACCCCTCCGGATTCACCGACATGCGGACGCCGACGCCGTCCGAGACCGGGTTACCGAACTGCTCACCCAGGTGGGGTTGCCTCCCGATTCCGGTGGCCGCTATCCGCATGAGTTCAGCGGAGGCCAGCGCCAGCGGATCGCCGTCGCCCGCGCCCTGGCGGCCGACCCCGAGGTCGTGGTGTGCGACGAACCCGTGTCGTCCCTGGACGTTTCGGTGCAGGCCCAGGTAATCAACCTGCTGGCCGATCTGCAGGCGCGAACCGGGATGGCGATGGTCTTCATAGCCCACGACCTGGCGGTGGTCCGTCATGTCTCGCACGAAGTGGCGGTGATGTATCTCGGGGAGATCGTCGAGAAAGCGCCCCGCGACCAGCTTTACGAGGACCCTCTTCATCCCTACACCAAGGCGCTCCTGGAGGCGGTGCCGGTGCCCGAGCCCGACTACGACACTACCCGGCGGACCAGGCTGGTTGGGGATGTACCCAGCCCGGCGGATCCTCCGGCCGGCTGCCGCTTCCACACCCGGTGCCCGGTGGCTGTGGAAGGGCTGTGCTCGGTGGTCAAGCCGGCTCTGGAAGAGGTGACGCCCGGCCGCTGGGTCTCCTGTCACCTGGTCAGTCCCCCCGCCGCTCGGCGCGGGGCCGCTCACTCGGGAGGAGAGTAACGGAATCCTGCGTCAGGGGTGTCCCGGCGCGGACAGCAATGGTCGCGAAGTACGGGGTGCACTCACCCAGAATGTCGACGCCTCAGGGCGACTCCGCAGCATCTTTGGCTAGTCTGTTATCAACTAAGGGAATACCATCCCTCGGTACGAAGAACTCCGCCACCTGGTCGGCGGGGACGAGAAAGGGGAAACAAGAAATGGCAAGAGTGAAGAGGTTTGAATGGGCAATCCTTCTGGTTGTGCTCGCGCTGGTGGTCGTGGGATGCGGCGATGATGAGGTCGAAGAGGAGCCGGTAGCCACCACGGCCGCAGCGGAGCCCGCCACCACGGCCGCAGCGGAGCCTGCCGACCAAGAGGATGAACCCGCAGCGGAGCCTGCCGACCAAGAGGAAGAGCCCGCACCCGAGACCACAACCACCACCGCGCCGCCGCCTCCCCCTCCGGAACCGGTCACGGTCAGGGCCGCGGTCACTGGCGATGAAGGAACCCTGAACCCCTACACCTATATCAGCGGTTTCCCCGGGTGGAACCTGCTGATGCTCCAGTACGACTCCCTGATGCAGCTTGACGCCGCCGGGGTTCCCCAGCCCTGGCTGGCCTCGAGCGTCAGCGTTAGCGACGACCTCACCGAGTGGTCGGTGACCCTCGTGGAGGGTGTGACCTTCCACGACGGGGAG
This sequence comes from Acidimicrobiia bacterium, assembly GCA_012270885.1. GTDB lineage: Bacteria > Actinomycetota > Acidimicrobiia > Spongiisociales > ZC4RG35 > Bin76. Next base: position 12,200 of record JAAXHN010000084.1, read on the forward strand.
CCCTTGACCGCCGACGATGTGGCCTTCAGTGTCGAGTTCTACACGACCAATCCCGAGGCGAGCCGCTTCGCACGCGACTTCAGGGGAGTGGCGGACGTGGTGGTGCACGATGACTACAGCGTCACCTTCGTTCTCGAAGGCGCCAACCCCGGATTCGACGTGGTAGCGTTGGCTGACGCCCCCATCATCCCACGCCACATCTGGGAGTCGGTGGAACTTCCGTCGGAGCACCAGTTCGCGGGCGGCACCAACATTGGTTCCGGTCCGTACATGCTGACCGAATACGTCGAGTCCCAGAGCTACCGCTTCGCAGCCAACCCCAACTACTTCCGGGGCGCCCCGGCGGTTGACGAACTGGTTGTGATCGTCTTCGCCGACGACGCCGG
>JAAXHN010000085.1:0-44106 GCA_012270885.1 Acidimicrobiia bacterium
GTTTCGACGAAGCGCACCGCCGCGGAGTGGCCGACCCGCCGACGCAGCCAGGTCCATGTCTCTCCAACCACCAGGTTGGAGGTCCGCACGGGCCGCCGATCCTGCTTCCAGAGTCTTACGGCATCGGGATGTCGGCGGTCTCGAGGCACTTGGAGGCCCACCCAGAAGGACGTATCGGCGAACCTCATATCTCAAGCCCGTATATCACCGAATCAAGATCGTCATCGGGATCCACGTCAAGACCACCAATCAGCTCGTCAACTGCGTCACCGGGAGTATCGAAGTAGGCCTTCAGCGAGGCCCGGACCGCGTCGCGGACCAAGGCAGACCGAGATGTCCCTAGCCGAGTCGCCTCGGCTGACAGAGCCTCATCAAGGTCGTGTTCCACGTAGAGCTGTATACGCCGCATACATACAGTATACACCGTACATGGCCATCGAGAGGCGGATTGGCGACATGACAGCCGGGTGTCAAAACCCTTGTTCAAGAATCAGCCGTCAATCAATTCCTGATGCAAAACGTCGGGACCCAGGTTCTCCGATCGCACGCGAAGATCGAGGTAGAGCACGGTCGCCACCACCCATGAAAAGGGCAGGCCGAATACGTTGAGAAGCAGGACCGCCCAGTGGTAGGGAAGCACCCGATATATGACCACGAACGGCAACGCAACCACCAGGAGCGCCAGCAAAAGGACCTTGACGGTTCGCCAGAGGTTCGGCAGGACCAGCTTCCATGACCGCACCAGGCTGGGGATGGCGCCCGTACCCTCCACCGTCAAGCCCATGGGAGCCACCCACCACGTCATCGCCAAGCAGATTGCGGGAAGGACCATCACGAAAGTCCACAACAGAAACGGCAACAAGGTCTCAGGTGGCATCGCGAAGGGATCGTCGCCGTAGGAGCTCACCTCCGCGGCGAACCCGGGGGCGACCACGGCCAGAATGCCTGAGCCGATCATGGTCATGACGGCAGCCACCGCCGCCACGGCCAACCCGAAGACCACCACCATCAGCAGCATGTTCCCGTACTGTCTCCAGGCCATCCGTATGGCTTCGGCAGCCGAGAGGTGAAGGTCGACACAATGGGAGGCCACGATCCGTATGAAAGCCCCGATGGCCAGAAGTTCCGCAAACAGCAGCAGGATGCTCATCATCCAACCGACACCGGGAAGCCACTGGAGAAGGGAGGGAATGGCCAACAGGGTGAGGCTGACCGCGATCAACGTCCCTAACCGTCGCTTGTAGAGGTCCCAGGAGAAACGGATGACCTCTCCGGTCCCCAGCGGTCGAAAACCTTGCATCTCCATTGCTTGGTGAGAGAGCGTAGCCCTACACGGCCGGTCAGCCGGCGGAGACAGGAGGAACCAGGTCCCAGGCGGCAGCCGTGTGGTAGGCCTGTCCTATACGGGAGATCTCGGTCTCCGCCAGGGGGCGGCCGATGATCTGCAGTCCGATGGGGAGCCCGGTGGTATCGAACCCGCACGGGACGGATAGGGCGGGAAGGCCGGTCAGGTTCCAGGGGGCGGTGGTCCGCACATAGGCCGAGATCACATCCTCGCTCGGCCCTCCGTAGTCGAAGGAGTCCTGGCCCTTCAGAGCGGCAGTGGCCGCAAGGGTGGGCATGACTATCCCGGTGAGGCGGTTCGCTTCAAAGCACTCACGCACTCCCTGCCGGATGCGCTCCCTTGCCCTCAGAGCCGTCAGGTAACGCTCGCTGGGCATCATCAGCCCGGTCGCCAAGAGTGCCCTTATAGAGGAATCGATCAAGTGCGGGGCTTCTGCCAACAGCCTCTGGTGATAGGCGGCGCCTTCGGCGCTGAACACGGCGTATTCCACCTCCATCACCATGTCGAGTTCCTGGATCTCGACCGGCATGACCTCCGCTCCCAAGTCGGTCAGCACCCCGACCGCCGCTTCGAAGGCCTCGCCCACCGCCGGTTGGATCAGCGGACCCCGGTAACGCTCGATCACACCCAACCTCACGTCCTCCAACCCGGCCTCCGAGACGGGGTAGCCGTCCGGGGGATAATCGGCCAGGGTGGTGGGATCGGAAGGATGGAAACCCGAGATTACGGACTGGAGGAGGATGCAGTCGGCAGGAGTGGCCGCCAGGGGTCCGATGTGGTCGAGCGACCAACTGAGGGCAGCCACTCCGCTGCGGGGGACTCTCCCGTAGGTTCCCTTCAGTCCGGCTGTCCCGCACAGGGAAGCAGGGATTCGGATCGAACCGCCGGTGTCGCTCCCTAGCGCCGCGGCCGTGATGCCCGCCGACACCGCCGCTCCCGAACCCCCGCTGGAACCACCCGGGATCCGGTCGGTGTCCCAGGGGTTGGAGGCCGGAGGGGACTCAACCCCGCACGCCAGCTCGTGGGTGGTGGTCTTGCCCACGATCACTGCTCCCGCCGCTCGGAGGCGTTCCACCACCGGCGCGTCACGCTTGGCAGGCTGCACACCCGAATAGGCAGGCGAGCCGCACTCTGTGGGATGTCCGGCCATGTCGATGATGTCTTTCACGCCCACCGGGATGCCTGCCAGCGGACCCGGGTCGATCCCACCGGCAAGTTGACGGTCAACCTGATCGGCGGCTTCCCGGGCGCCCTGATGGTCGATGACCACAAATGCTTGCAACTGCGGATTGAGATCTTCTGCGGCCGCCAGGGACCGATCGGCAACCTCCCGGGCCGATACCTCGCCGGAGCGAATCCGCCGGCTGATCGCTGCTATGGCGCCGGAAGGGTTTATTCCCATCGTGGGTCGAACTTCAAAACAGGCTCGTCTGTCTGATCCAACCGCTCCCGTAGCAAGTCGATCCCGGCCTTCTGGCTCTCGAGCATGTCGGCCAACTCCGCCGATTCCCAGTCGTCAGGATTCAGCCCGACCGCCGAAAGCATGGCCTCCATCTCCTCGGGACCAATGGGGTTCATTGTGGTATGACGGCGATGACGTCCACCTCGAGTTTGAGACCCGGCAGGCCCAGAGCAGCCGCCTGGCAGGCGGTGACCGCCGGATAGGGACCCCCGTCGAACACCCGCCGACGCACCTCCATCTCCTCGGGCAACTCCCGGATGTCCTGGCAGTAGTAGGTGATCTTCACGATGTTGGCCACCGAACCGCCGCACGCCTCCAACACCTCGGCGATGTTCCCCCAGATCTGTTCGGCCTGCTCTCGGGTGGTCTCACCCACGATCTCTCCTGAGGAGTCGAACGCCACCTGACCGGCCAGGTAGACGGTGTCGCCTGCCCGGACCGCGTAGGAGTAGGGCTCGGGAGGCTCGCACATGCCGTCGGGGTTGATGGCTTCGATGTTCACTTCGGAGGTTCCTTCGTATCAGGACGAACCGTGTACCGGAGCGCCATGGCAGTGACTTCAACGCGGACGAGCGCCACCGGTGGCGCTCCGTCAGACATCCAGGTCGACGAGTTCGTCTTCGGGGTAGGTGAGCCGCTCGCCGCCGGTGGGAGTCACCCGTATGTTGTCGGCAAGCGAGAGAGCGGCCACAGACTGGTAGGCGGCAGGATCGCTGAAGGTCGAGTGGGGATGGAGATTGATCACCATGTCGGTCTCCATGATCCGCTCCTTCCCCGGCGACCACGGGGGCTCCAGGGAGTCCAGACCGATGCCGTGGGCGGTGTAGCCCACCGACTCCCGTCCGCCGTAGCCGTACTTGTCATTCACCCGGTCGCGGGCCACCAGTACGTCGTCGGAGGAGTTGCCGGTCTTCATCGCCTTTATGCAGGCGTCCAAGCACTCCAACCGGTACTCGAAGAAGCGCCTGACCTGGTCGGAGGGCTTTCCGAAGCTGTAATTGCGTCGCAACTCCAGCCAGTAGCCGGAGGGGCCTCCCCACTCCAGGTCTATGGAGATGATGTCCTTGCGATCGATCTCGGCGAACATCCCGAAGGTGTAGGACTTGAAAGGCGGGCGGGCGATCTGGGCGATCCCGGTCAGGCAGCCATACTGGCGAACCAGTCGCTCGGCCTCGGCCATCGCGTCGATCTCGAGCACCCCGGGACGGAGGTGGGCTTCGAGGCTGTTGAACACCTGCTTGAGGATCCGTGAAGTCTCCCGCAGGTTCTCCATCTCCTCGGGGCTCTTGACGGCGCGGATGTCGTCGAAGAGGTCGGTGGCGTCCACCAGGGTGAAGCCGCTGAGAGTCTTCTGGAAGGAGCGCATGTGCGCGTAGGTGACGATGTCGGCCAAACCCACTACCCCGAGTTTGCCGCTGGTGTAACCGTGGTCGGAGAGAATGCCGGCGATCTCGGTATCGGGGTGCTGCGTGGCCCGAATGTCATCGACCCAACCGGCCAGGGCCACCCGTCCGCCTCCCCATAGGGGATCGCCGACGTAGATGCCGTCTCCCTTGGGGAGAAGCACGATGATCCCCCATCCGGCCCACTGGAAGGCATCACTCACGTACTGGATGCGGCCTCTCATGAACTCATCGGCGCGGCTGTAGATGATCAACGCGTCCATGCCTTCCGCGGCCATGGCCTCGCGCAGTACTCGATAACGCCTTTCCCGCTCGGCGGGAGAGGAAATATGGGTAACGGTTCCTTCTGCCATTTCTTCTTCGCTCCTTCGTCAACCGGCGCCGGTTCTTGGACGCCAGGGGTTAGGCGGCGGATTATTACAGGTTTTCAAGCTCCCCGCATATCTCGTCGGTGGTCCGGGAGGCGATGAACCCCCCGTCGGTCATCCTGACGAGGGCGTTGTCGTGAAGCTCCTTGGTTGAAGAGGTGCAGGCGTCGTTTACCAGCGACACCGTGTAGCCCCGGTCGGCTGCGTCGCGGGCGGAGAGTTCGACGCACCCCTCGGTCACTATTCCGGTGATGACCAGGTGGGTGATCCCCATGCGCTTGAGGACTTTGTCGATATCCGTGGAATTGAAGACGCTGGCGGAGGTCTTGGAGAAGATCATCTCGTCGCCCTGTTCCGCCACCTCCGGCAGGAGATCGTCGTCCCACCCTTCACGGGGCACCGGCTCGATATCGGCGTCCGGCATGAACGCCTTCCCGGCGTCCCGGCCGTCGTCGGTGCGGTACGCCACCCGAACATGGATGACTTCCTCACCCGCCGCCCGGAAGGCGTCCTGGCACCTTCTGACGTAGGGCAGGATGGCGTTGATGTTGTCCCACCGCTCCTGCATTATCTCGGGCTTACCGGCTTCGGTGGCGATCCGTCCTATCCACCCGTCGGCATGCGCGTCCAGGTACTGAAGGTCGATAGTGAGGAGGGCGGTCTTCCCCGGAGCGACGGAGGCGAATGAGGGCCGGGGGAACAGGTCGTAAAAGGGATCGTGCAGATTCAAGTCTCTCGCCTTCCTGGATTTAGCTGGCTGGTACGCAACAAAGTCTCTCGCTGCAATAGCGCGACTCCAAGTTTTAGTAAGTATATTTAGCACAGTCCGGCGATCGCGCCCCTTGGGCCCGAATCCCGGTTAGAGCGATTTACGAACCCGCGCACCCGCGCAGGAGAAGGGATGAACACAGAGAGATGAGAGTATTGGTGACTGGAGCAGCAGGGTTCTTCGGCAGAGCGCTGGTCCGGGCCTTCGCCAGGGGTGGGGATCATGTAATTGCCGCGGACATCCTTCCGCCCGATCAGTTCGTTCCCCGTTCAGATACTCCCAGCGACCGCCTCGAATACGTGGTCCTGGACGTCGCCGACCCGGATGCCTGGTCCACAGAGGTGACAGGGCCGGTGGACGGGCTTGTCCAGGCTGCGGCCCTGACTCCCAGCGTGCAAGAGGCGTTTGGCAACCCCGCCGGCCTGGTTTCAGTCAACCTGATAGGGACCCTCAACGCCCTGGAGTTCGCCCGAAAAGAGCAACTGGGCAAGTTTCTCTTCATCTCGTCGGCCGGCGTCTATAACCAGTCCAAAGAGGAAGTTCTCACCGAAGACGACGCCGACGGCGGCTTCTCCCTGTACGGCTCGGCCAAGATTGCCGCCGAGATCATGCTCTACCGGTACGCCGTGATGTTCGGGTTCGACGCCGGCGCCATCCGTCCCACTTCCATGTACGGCCCGGCCGAGGAGTTCCGCGACACCCGTCCGTTCGTCACCCAGGCAAAACAGTTGGCCGACGCCGCCTTGGACGGGGTGCCGGTGCGGGTGATCGGCCTGGACGACCGCTGCGACTGGGTATTCGTGGACGACGTCGCCGAAGCCGCACACCGTTTCTTTTCCGGAACCATGGGCAGCCGCTCCTTCGCCTTCTCCTCCGGAGGAGCCATACCTTTCAGCGACGTGCTGGCAGCAGCCCAGGACGCCTTCGGAGTTGTGGTGGACGAGAACGCCAAGACGCTGGTGGACGCCACCCCCGACCGGCCCACCACGATCTCCTGCGACAAGGCCCGGGCAGAACTCGGCTGGAACCCGATGGGCATAGCGGAGGGAATGCGCCGCTATGCCGAGTTGGGAGGCTGAGCTCCCACAGACACCCCGATCCTTCATGAACCTCACCCATGCCCGACCTTATTAGAGATGGAGTTTCAATGAGCCAAACGAAACTAAGAAACGCGGTTGCCGAACGCATCCTGCGAATCCGAGAGGGCCAGGAGTCCCCATACCTCCGGATAGTGCGGGAAGCCTCGCAGCGCGAGAACGTCATCCGCCTGGTGAGGGGGGAGCCGGACATCCCGACTCCCGCCCACATCATCGATGCCGCCAAGCGTTGCCTGGACACGGGCCACATCGGCTACACCCCGCCGGGGGGAATGATCGAGCTGCGCGAGGCCATCGCCCGCAAGTTCAAGAGGGACAACGGCCTGGTTTACAACCCCGAGAGCGAGATTCTGGTCACCGCCGGAGCCCAGGAATCGATGGCAGTCAGCCTCCAGACTCTTCTGGATCCCGGCGACGAGGTCCTCCTCGCCAACCCCCACTATATGGCCTATCCGACCAACATCACCATGGCCGGGGGCAAACCCGTCTACGTTCCCACGGTGGAAGAGGACAACTTCGAGCTGAATCCCGAGATCATCGAGTCGTGCATCACCGACCGCTCCAAGGTGCTGGTACTGGTGACCCCCAACAACCCCACCGCCGGAGTGCTCACCCGTGAGACCCTCGAGGGAATCGCGGAGTTGGTGCGGAACCATCCCGACCTGGTGGTGATCTCCGACGAGCTGTATGAAAAGGTTGTCTACGACGGCTTCGAGCACGTCAGCTTCGCCACCCTGCCGGACATGTGGGAGCGGACCATCACTATCAACGGGTTCTCCAAGGCCTATAGCATGACCGGATTCCGGGTGGGATACATGGCCGGACCGGCCGATTACATCCTGGCCGCCACCGAGCCGCGTCACTCCCTCAGCATCTCCACCAACCTGCCCTCCCAGCACGCCGCACTGGCTGCCCTGGACGGCCCCCAGGACTTCCTGGACGAGATGATGGAGGAGTACCACCACCGCCGGCAGATGATGCGGGACACTTTCGACAAGCTGGGCGTCACCTACGGAGAGCCCCAGGGCGGGTTCTACTTCTTCGCCAACGTGTCCGGATCGGGAATGGATGCGGGGGAGTTCGCCGCCAAGGCGACCGACTACGGGATCATCTTCTCCCCCGGCAGGGCCTTCTCCAAAGGCGCCGCCAAGTACATCCGCATCTCCTATCTGGCTCCACGCGACGAACTGGCCCTGGCCATGGAGAAGTTCACGCAACTGTGGAACGACTGTCTGGCCGGGAAGTGAGCGGACCCTCAGTAGCAATCGTCGAAGAGTTCACATCCGCCCAGGTGGCGGCCCTCCAGCATGCCCTCCCCGAAGGCGCGACGGTACTTACCGACGCTCTTTCCTCGGGGACCATCGGCCAGGCCGACTACCTGGTGCTTCGGGAGACGAGCCTCGACGACGACCAACTGGCCGGCCTCTCCTCTCTCCGGGGAGTGGTCACCATCGACTCGGGGGGCGCCAGTGTTTCCCCAGAGGTCTGCGCCTCCCTGGGAATGTGGACCGAAGGCGTCGTGTCCCCCGGGCCGACCAGCGTGGCCGAGCATGCCGTGATGATGATCCTGGCCCTCTTCAAACGTCTGCCCACCGGTTACCAGCGTCTCATGGACGGAGTGATCGTGGAAGGAATGGAACCCTTCGTCACCGACCAGATCAACTACTCATACAACTGGGTGGGCCTGGAACTGTTCGAGGCCGTCCTGGGTAAGACCGTGGGGCTGGTCGGCGTCGGCGGGATCGGAAGGGTTGCGGCCAAGCTGTTGGTGGCGTTCGGGTGTGATGTCGTGTACTACAAGCGAAACAGGTTCTCGCCCCAAGAAGAGGCCGAGTTGGGGATCCGTTACCTCCCCTTCGACGAACTCCTTGCCGAATCACACTGCGTCTCGCTCCACAACAAGTTCACCCCCGAGACCGAGAAGATGATGGGCGCCAGAGAGTTCGCCCTGATGCCCGAAGGCTCATTCTTCGTCAACACCGCCCGCGGGCGCCTGGTGGACGAGGACGCCCTGATGGCCGCGCTTCACAGCGGGCACCTGGCGGGCGCCGCCCTCGACGTTTTTTGGTGGGAGCCCATCCTCCCGGACAGTCCTCTCAGGAGCACCCCCAACCTGCTGATGACCCCCCACACCGCCGGGACGCCCGCAGGGGACACTGTGGCCCTGGAACTGGGGTCCGCCGGAAGGGTCATCCGCCGAAGGAACGGAGTACCAGGATGAGCGAGAAGACTTTTGTCGGCATGCAGGTAGGGGGAATCAGCTTCATCGACGAAGGAGTGGAGGAGACCCTCGACATCTTCACGGACCTGGCCGGCGTGAACGCCATCTTCATCTCCGCGCTCTCATGGGCGCGGGGCAACGCCGGGCGCTCCGGCAGCGGCGACTACCCGGACCACGGTGGGCAGGAACCCGACAACCTGCAGGGCGGGGCATTCTTCCCGCCCGATCCCAAGTACTACCACGGCACCACGATCAAGGACTTCACCGCTCCCGATCCTCTCTACGAGGGCTGGGACATTCTGGGAGACGTGATCCCTGCCGCAAAGGAACGGGGGATCGAGGTCTTCACCTACTACTGCGAGACCGCTCATGCCAGACCCAAGCCTCTGTGGCAGCCGGGGTTCTCCCAGGTGTTGGAGATCGACGCGTGGGGCCGAAAGGACACCCGCCCCTGCTTCCACAACCCCAACTACAAGAACTGGTGGTTCGGCGTCATCGACAACTGGCTCAACGAGTACGACCTGAACGGGGTTATGTGGGGCATCGAGCGCGAGGACCCGCTCTCGTCGATGATCGTCTCGGCAGAAGTACCCACCTGCTTCTGCGCCCATTGCCGCTCGGAGGCCCACCGCCGGAACATCGACGCCGGGCGGGCCGCTGAGGGTTACCGGCGGATCCATGACTATCTCACCGCGGTGCGAAGCGGTCATGAGCCACCCGACGGCAAGCTGATCACCTTCCTCCGCCACCTCTTCGAGTACCCCGAGGTCCTGCAATGGCAAAAGCTCTGGTGGGACGGACACAAGGGCCTCTACCGGGAGATCTCCGGACAGATCCGTTTCTTCGGCCCCCAGTACCAGGTGGGCTTCGGGATCTGGCAGATGATCAACACGTTCAACCCCCTGCTCCGGGCAGCCTTCGATCCGGCCGAGTACAAGCTGTACGCCGACTGGCTGAAGCCGGTGTTCTACAACGCACCCGGCGGTGCGCGGTTCGTCAGCTTCGTCAACAAGATGTGTCAGACCATCTTGGGCGACGCCTCGCCGTCGGAGTGGACGCCGATCCTCTACAAGATCCTCGGCTTGGACGAGGCTCCCTACGAGGACCTCCCGGCCGCAGGATTCAGCCCTGAGTACGTAAAAGAGTTCACCAGGCGGCACGTGGAGGCGGTCGGTCCGGATGTTCAGGTCTATCCCGGCATCGGCCTGGGCGTTGAGACGGTGGATCGCGCCATCAACCCCCCAGACGTGGAGGACATGGTGGACGCCTCCCTGGCAGGCGGAGCGGGAGGAGTGATGATCTCCCGCAACTACTCGGAACTGACCCTTACCAATCTGGCCGCCGTGGGGACCGCCCTACGGCGCCATGGAAGAATCTGACCCCCGATATAGAAAGGAGCCAACCCGTGAGAACAATTCTCAAAGGTGGCGTCGTAGTCAATCTCGACGATGACGCCCCTTCCCAGCAGCAGGACGTGACCATCGAAGCCGAGAGGATCGTCTCGGTAGGAGCGTCAGACCCCCAGCCGGGCGACAATGTAGTAGACGTATCCGGCATGTGGCTCATCCCGGGCCTGGCGAACCTTCATGTTCACCTGGGCTGGGACGGCACCCATGACCTGGAGATGCAGGGCTACGAGTCCCCCGCCGTCAACGCCATGAAGGCGATCATGAACATCCACCGCACCCTCTCCGCGGGCGTCACGACCATCCGCGACTTGGGCATGAACAACGCCAACGTCGACGCCAAGTACGCCATCGACAACGGCTGGGCGCCCTGGATCCGCCTGTTCCCCAACGGACGGGCCATCTGCACCACCGGCGGCCACACCTGGTGGGTCTGCCGGGAAGCCGACGGCATCTACGGGGTCCGCCAGGCCATCAGAGAGCAGTACAAGGCCGGCGCCAAGTGGATCAAGATCATGGGCTCCCACGTGAGAGAGCAGTTCACCTTCGAAGAGTTGCAGGCCATGTGTGAGGAAGCACATCAGAACAACATGAAGGTCACCGCTCACGCCACCTTCGACCTCGCCATCTCACGGGTGGTGGACGCCGGGGTGGACTGCGTGGAGCACGGCGGCCAGATGACGATGAAGACCATCGAAAAGCTCGTGGAAAAGGACATTCCCATCGTCACCACCTACTCCCCCAATGTGCAGCAGGCCCTGTTCGGCCACCTGTACGGAATGAGCGAAACCGACCTTGCGGCCCGCAAGGCCAGCATGAACGACATGCCCCGGTTCGAAGGCAACATCAACTTTGCCAAGGCCGGAGGACGGATCATCTTCGGCACCGACGCCGGAAGCCCGGCGGTGCCCCACTACGCCATCGCCGAGGAGATGAAGTTCATGGTGAAAATCGGGGTGTGCCCCGACGCCAGGGACGTTTTGAACGCGGCCACCCAACGCGCCATGGTGGTGCTGGGACTCGAAGAGGACCTGGGCAGAGTGGAGCCGGGCAAGATCGCCGACATCGTGGCTTTGGGAGGCGATCCCCTGGCCGACCTGGACTCCGTGGCCGACATCAAGAAGGTCTATGTCCGAGGAATGCTGGCCATCTCGTCGGAGGGCGGCTACGCCCAGGCCGGCAAGGATGTGGGCGACATGAAGAGCCACTGGGGGCCCAGCCCGCAGCTCGAGTATCGCCTGGCCTAGCCCAACCTTGCCAAGGACGGTGTAAGACAGATCAATGCTTGATCTGAGAATCGTCGGGGGGACGGTGGTGAGCGACGGCCGTTCACGTCCGGCTGATGTCGGAGTGGCAGGCGAGCTCATCACCGAGATCTCCCCGACCGGTGGTCTGGGCCCGGCCCGGCGCGAGATCGACGCCTCGGGGCTGCTGGTGATTCCCGGCGCGGTGGATGCCCATTTCCACTGTCGGGCGCCCAGCAACCCCGAGCGGGCCACCTTCGAGTCGGAGTCGCGGGCCGCCGCCTCGGCCGGCGTTACCACGCTGTTCGAGATGCCGATCTCCAACCCGCCATGCAGCACTCCCGAGGCCTTTGAGCTTCGGCGGGGGCTGGGAGAATCCGAAAGCCTGGTCGACTTCGCCCTGTACGGGGGAGCCGGAACAACGGACCCCGCCCGGGCGGAGGCGATGGCCGAATGCGGGGCGATCGGGTTCAAGCTCTTCACCCACACTCCACCGGCCCATCGGCTGATGGACTTCGAGGGCCTGTGGGCGTCGGGGCCCGAAGAGATCTACGACTGCCTGCGGACCGTGGGCGCAACCGGCCTGCGTTGCGCGGTGCATGCCGAGAGCCAGCAGTTCATCGAGCGTTTCGTCGTGGATGCCGACCGGTTCGGTCATCCCTCCCGTCCTCCCATGGTGGAAGCGGCGGCGGTGGGACTGGTGGCCACCATCGTCCGGGAACTCGGCATGCCTGCCCACATCGTTCACATCACCTCCCGCATGGCCACAGAAGAGGTGCAGGCCGCCCAATCCCTGGGGGTGGACCTGTCCGCCGAGTCCTGTCCTCACTACCTGCTGTTCGACGAGTCCCAGATCCCCCTGCACGGCAATTTCGTGAAAGTGGCCCCGCCGCTTCGTCCCCCAGAGGATGTCGAGTACCTGTGGGTAGCGCTGACCGAGGGGTCGCTATCGATTGTGGCCTCAGATCACGCCCCTTTCACCCCAGAGGAGAAAGCGGAAGCCGACTTCGCCACCTCCGGACAGGGCATTCCCTCCCTGGAGATGCTGGTCCCAACGATGATCGACGCCGGCCTCAGCGGACGGCTTCCCCTGACCCGAGCCGTGGAGGTGATGACCGCCAACCCCGCCAAGCTGTTCGGCATCTACCCGCGTAAGGGAACAGTCTCCCCCGGATCGGAAGCCGATCTGGTGCTGGTGGATCCCGAGGCCCGGCTGACCGCCGACTCCTCGGTGTTTCTGAGCCGTTCCGGTGGAAGCGGCAAGGTCTATGACGGGTTGGACCTTGCGGGCCGCATCCTCACCACACTGTCTCGCGGCCGCATCGTGTACGACCAGGGACAGGTAGCGGAAGGGGCTGGCGGTAAATTCGTCTCCCCGGACGGTCCTCCCCATAACGTCACGGAGACACAGACTTCCACAACATAGCACCTGCTGCTGGAATCTTGCCCTGATGCGTTCCAGACCAGCCTTCATAGATACGGGTCACCGATTTGTGGATCGAGAGTCTCGCCGCTCAATCTGAACATTGACTATCGGATATGGGCGCCTGGCGGACCTATATCCTTCACCTGACACAATCCAACCTAGGAGCAAACATGGCAAACGTCCGGTCCAGACGGCGATTCATCGTCCTATTCGCCCTCGTGCTGACAACCGGGATGCTGATGTCGGTACCCGCAGGCGCCCAGGACACCGATGACGGCGGAGGGTTCACCCTCACCATCCTGCACAACAACGACGGGGAGTCCAAGCTCCTTCCCGACGAGAACGCCGATCCGGGCGTGGCCCGTTTCGTCGCCCTTATGAAGCAGCTCCAAGCCGGGTCCTCCGGCACGGGCCTGGTAACCCTGACCTCGGGCGACAACTTCCTGGCCTCTCAAGAGTTGGGGGTCTCCCTCGGCCGAGAGGGTCCTCTCTACGACTCGATAGCCCTGAGCGGAATCTATGATGCGATGGCCCTGGGCAACCACGACTTCGACCTGGGACCCGAGGTGACCGCCTGGTTCGTGAGCGGCTTCTCGCCGCCGGTCACTTTCCTTTCGGCCAACGTGGACTTCTCGGGCGAACCCGCCCTGCAGGCCTTGGTGGACCAGGGCCTGATCGCCGGTAGCACGGTCATAGAGACCGGCGGTGAGCGGATCGGCGTGATCGGAGCGGTCACCCCGATGCTGCCAAACATCTCAACCCCTCGCAACGCCGTGGTCTCACCGGTGTTGCCGGCGGTAATGGCGGAGATCGAGAACCTGACCGGCCAGGGAGTGAACAAGATCATCCTGGTCAGCCATCTCCAGGACGTGGCGGAGGAGATCGAGTTGGTCGGGAGCCTCTCGGGGGTGGATGTCGTGATCGCCGGCGGCGGGGACGACCTGCTCCGCAACGAGGGCGACACCTGCCTTCCCGAAGCGGAGGCGGTGGCGCCCTACCCGATCGAAGCGACCGACGCCTCAGGGACCACGGTTCCGGTCATCACCGCTCCGGGCGGGTACCGCTGCATCGGGGAACTGAACATCACATTCGACGTCGACGGTAACGTCACAGCGGCCGAGGGCCGCTCGGTCGGGGTTGGTTTCGACGTGGAACCGGATCCGACCGTCCAGGCCAAAGTGATCGAGCCTCTGACCGAGGCGGTGGGTCTCATCGACGCCGACGTGATCGGCACGAGCGAGGTCGAACTGGACGGGCGCCGTTCGGGAGTCCGCACCCGGGCCACCAACGAGGGCAACCTGATGGCCGACGCCCTGCGAGCCGCTGGCACCAACCTGGCCGGTGGCTTCGGGATCGCGCCGCCGGATGTGGCCGTCCAGAACGGGGGAGGGATCCGCAACGACTCGGTGATCCCTGCGGGTGACATCACCACCGGAGACACCTGGGATGTCGCCCCTTTCAGGAACTTCGTGGTGGTCGGTGAGGTCTCTCGCCAGACCTTCCGTGTGCTACTGGAACAGGCAGTGGACCGGATACCGGGCGCCGGAGGCCAGTTCGCCCAAGTCTCGGGGTTCACTCTGACCTACGACCCGTCCGCCCCGGCGAGAGAGACCGCCCGGGACGGCGACTGCTCGCTGAGTGGGAACCCCGGGGACCGGGTCCGGGAGGTGGTGCTGGACGATGGCACCGTCATCGTGACAAACGGGCAGGTGGTGCCGGGTGATCCGGTGGTGCTGGCCACCATCGACTTCCTCGCCAACGGCGGGGACTGCTACCCGCTGGCGGACATCGCATTCACCAAGCTGGGCGTCAGCTACCAGCAGGCCCTGGCCAACTACATCTCGATCGACCTGGGAGGAACCATTACCGCTGCGGCCTACCCGACCGGCGGGGCCAACCGGATCGTGGCCCTGGAACCGGAGCCCGAGACCTTCGAGATCACGGTTCAGGCAGGTGACTACCTACGGAAGATCGCCATGACGCATCTCGGCAACGAGAACCGCTGGATGGAGATCTTCGCACTCAACCGAGGAGTTACACAAGCCGACGGTGGGACCTTCACCAACCCGGACCTCATCCGGGTTGGCTGGGTGCTGAAGATACCGGCCCAGTAAGAAACGCTGCCCACTTCACGCGAGGGGTGTCCCGGCCCTGGCGGCCGGAACACCCCTCGGCCGACCATTTCGGACAAGCGCCTCCCAGCACCAGGACAGGCGGCGGACGAGGATGCGCCGCGGGAAATTTGATTACGGGTTGAGGGCGCCTTTGCGCCATGCCCTGATGTAGTTCATGCAGTGCTCGTCCCGGCCCAGCAAAGCATCCTCGGCCAACCGGTAGGGCGCCGAGTTCCGGTCGGCGGCGAATACGGCGGAGAGTGGGTTCATGACCGGGTCGATGATGCCGCTGTCCGCTCCGGCCTCGACTGCCAGGTTGATGAAAGCGGTGTTCATCAGCTTGCGAGCAGGGATGCCGAATGACACGTTGCTCATACCACCCGTGATATGAATCTCGGGGCCGAAACGGCGCCGGATCTCGCGGATGGCGTCGAGGGTGTGTAACCCGAAGGCCCCGTCAACCGATACGGGGAACACCAGCGGATCCACGAAGATGTCTCCTATGGCGATTCCCACTCCGAGGGCCGCCTCCACCATCCGCGACGCGTTGTCGATCCGCTCGGCGGCGTCCGCCGGCATCCCGGCGCCGCCGGCGGCCGTGACTATCACCCTCGCTCCGTACTCGACGGCCAGTTCGACGGCATCGGCCCGTTCCAGAGAAGCCGAGTTGAGCATCGGTCGCCCATCCCCGGTCCCGGTGGCTACCGCCAGACCGGTCTCTATGACGGTGATGTCGGAGGAGTCAACCGAGATCGGAAGCGTCGTCAACGACCGAACGTAGCCGACCAGCCACTCCATAGCCTTCCGCTGCTCCACGAGTTTGAGTGATATCTCGTCGACGTTCACATCCAGGTAGTGGGCGCCTGCCTGTTCCTGGTCGAACACCACCCGCCGCAGGTACTCATAGCCCATCGACGCCCCTTCGACGCCGGCCATCGCCGTCTCCACAGCCAACGCGATGTGCTTGATGCGTCCCTCGTCGTAAGCCTGGCTTGCCCGCATGGTCTCCGATATGACCAACAGACCCGGTGTGCCGTCCACCGACACGAACTCGACCCCCTCGACTCCCCCGTGAGTGGCGAACCGTTTGCCCTTGCGGAGAACGATGCGGCTGGTGTGGATGTTCTCGCCGATGACCGTGAACCCCCGGTGGCTCATGATCGCACCGGTTGCGCCACCGGTCCCGGACCCGCAAAAACAGCAGGCATCGGTTTGAGTTGGCAGCCCTCGACAAAGATGTCAAAGAAATCCGGGGTGGTCTCCAACTCTATGTGGGTGATCTGCTTGGTCAACCCCTCCGCCCAGCGTCGCTTTTTCTTCGACAGCAGCAGAGCGCGAGCGCCTTCGACCGCTGCGTTGCCCACTTTGACCACCCGATCGGCCGCCACCGGTGCGATGAGCCCGATCCCGATGGCGGCGCTCACATCCAGATAGGTGGCGAACCCTCCCGCCAGATACAACCGGTCGATCTCGGCGGGTTCCACCCCTGCGGTCCGCATCACGATCAACTGTCCGCAGTAGTTGGCGGCCTTGGCTTGGGCGAGGTTGCTGGCGTCCTCTCGCGAGAAGGTGATGCCACGCTCGGGTATCACGTCGATGTAGGACAACTTCCGATCATGAGGAAAGGCGCCCCGCTCGGTCATCACACCCTGCCTGCGGAGCCCAGCCAGCAGGTCAACCAAACCCGAACCGCAGATCCCCACCGCCGGTTCGTCCCCGATGGTCCGGTAGGAAGACGCGGTCCCGTCGTGGGACACCGTAATAGACTCGATGGCCCCGTCGTAGGCGCGCATCCCGTAGGTGACCAGACCGCCTTCGAACGCCGGGCCTGCGGGACAGGAGGCCGCCCACATTCGGCCCCCATGGCTGAGCACCACCTCGGTGTTGGTGCCCATGTCGACCAGCATCTCGGTCCGTCCCTCCTCACCCAATCGAACCGTCTCCACGCACGCCACCGCGTCGGCGCCCACATGGCTGGCCACTAGTGGAATTCCGTACACCTTGGCCTGACGGTTGGCGCGCAATCCCAAACTCCTGCTGTCGGCCACCAGCGCGGTGTGAGGTCGGCGCCCGGCCAGGTACTCGTGCTCGGTCAGGGACTTGTACGGCATCTCTCCGATGCTCTGCACGCTCAATCCGAACAGGATGTCCCGCATGGTGGAGTTGCCCGCCACCACCATCTCGTATACTTGCGGGACGCGCCGACCGGCCCGGCGGGCCAGGTCCCGGGTACCCCGGTTGATGGCCGCCACCGCGGCATTCTGGAGCTCGCCGGCCACCCCCGGCCGGGCCTCATAGGAGATGCGGTTCATCACGTCGCTGCCGCCAAACTGCTGGGAGTTCTCGAAGCCGGCCACTCCCAATGTGGCGCCCGATTCGAGATCCACCAACTCGAGGACCACCGTGGTAGTGCCGAGATCCACCGCCAGGCCGCAAATGGCGCCCCGGTAGCGGTCGAGCACCGTATCCCCGTACCTGACCTCGTCGCCGGCCCGAGTCACGGCCGGACAGAAGTCGCCGGTCCCCCGCTCCCGCAGGCGGCTGGCCTCGAGGATCCTCGGCCGTCTGCGCAGCGGTGCGAATCTGACGGGGAGGTCATCGTGCACGACCCGGGCTTGGCACGCAAGGCGGAAGTCACCTCGCAGGAACCGCTCGGTCTCGGTTCGCTGGTTCAGCGCCCCCATCCCTTCGCTTATCTCCACCACACATTCGTGACACTCTCCCCTGCGCAGACACGATGTGGGCACTTCGACCTCCAGGGCGTCGGCGTGGTCGAAGATGGTATTGCCGACGACGAGGGGCCGCATCTCCGCGCCATGGGCGACGGTGCTCACCGGATCCGGTCCTCCTCGGAACGGCGTCTCCTTCGCTCTGCGGCGTCTCGTTTGATCCTGACTATCTTTTCCCGGGTCCGCTCGTAGGCTCGGGGATTGGATTCCCAAGCGGTGCGGTAGTCGAAGGTGCCGTCGTGGGTACAAACCAGTTCATCCGAATCGCGGTCGGCCACGGGGGCCTGGTTGCGGCATCGGAATAGAGCAGTGCAGAGATCGTGGCGGTCGCGATAAGGACAGCGGGTGCGGGAGGAAACCTCCGCGTGGGAAACGATATCCGAGAAGATTGCAGCCATGCGGTCCAGCCGCTCCTGGAAGGCTTGCTTATCGGAATCGGACATATCTGTCCTGTTCAGTTGACCTCGACGGCTAGCTTCTTGGCCAGCTCCACGCAGGCGAGCGCGTCCTTGCCGTAGCCGTCGGCGCCCACGTCTTTGCCGAACTCAGGAGTGACCGGAGCGCCGCCAACCATGAACCGCACCGAGTCCCGCAGGCCGGCGTCCTTGAACGCCTCCACCGTCTTGGCCATGTTCGGCATTGTCGTGGTCAGCAAAGCAGACATGCCGATCAGGTGGGCATGGTGCTCTTCCACCGCGGCGACGAACTCGGCAGGGGAGGTGTTGACGCCCAGATCGATCACCGTGAAACCGCCGCCTCGCAGCATCATAATGCATAGGTTCTTGCCGATGTCGTGCAGGTCGCCTTGGACCGTCCCCATGATCACCGTGCCGATCGGGTCCACCCCGGAGGCAGCCAGGATCGGCTCGATGTGTGCCATCCCGGCTTTCATCGCCCGTGCCGACACGAGAACTTCCGGGACGAATACGTATCCCTCACGGAACTTGATGCCCACTATCCCCATCCCGGCGATGAGCCCGTCGTCCATGATCTCGAGGGCCCCGACACCCCCGTCCAGCGCTTCCCTGGTCATCCGATCGACGGCGACGTTGTCTCCTTCGATCAGAGCTTCGGCGATGTCCTGCATGGCCGGCGACACCCGGCTGAAGAGCGCCACGTTCCTCTCGATCTCTTCGGGCCGTTCGAGGAACTCCTCGATCTCGGAGCGGATGAACTCGTTGGCTATGTCAGATAGTTGGGCCATGGAAGAAAAGTGGGTGGATATCAAGGTATGGGGTTGCGCCGGCCATTGTCAGTCTGTGTCAGCCGCCGTTGCCTGCCGGAGGGGGATCGTGAACCACCAGCCGCCCGTCCGGTCTATGGGTGTCAGAATAGTCGCGGGCCGAGTCCGCTAGCGCCCTGAGCACGTCGATCTTGGTTCCGAGCGGCACCGAACCCTCCGGGGCGATCCCGTTGATCCCGGCTTCCAGCACCTTCATGCACGCCTCGTAGGTGTCCTCATAGGTGCCGCTGAACAGGGTGGTCGGATTGTTGATGTTGCCCATCAGGGACATGCGTTCCCCAGCGATCTCCTTGGCGACATGGGGATCCACCTGGGACTCGAAATGGAAACAGTCCCAGCCCGCCTCGGCGAAATAGTCGATCCGGTCGGTCGTCTCCCCACAGCAATGGAAGATGCTCGGTCCTCCCATCTCCACGGTCACGCCTTTGTGCATCTCGAGGAGAAAGTCCCGATAGGTTTCGGGACTGACCAACTCCCGGTTGGCGTGGTCGGCCCACATCACCGCGTCGGCGCCCGCTTCCAGTTGAGCATGGGCAGACATCATGGAGGCGGGAAGCAGCACCTCGAGGTAACGCCGGATCTTGTCGGGGTCGAGGATCGTATCCATGAGGAAGTTCTCGATCCCGACCAGGTGGTACCCGACCGACCAGGGACCGTACACCTTCCCGACGATGCCGACGTCGGGGTAACGCTTCCGGAGCAGCCTGATGGCGCCGAGCGCCGCTTCGAACGACGGCCGCTTCAGGTAGTCGGATGGGATTTTGAAGTCTTCGGGGTCGGTGAGCACGTGGTCGTCGGTAGCCGGCCAGTTGTCCACCGTCCCCCACCAAGTGGCCGCGTCCAGGGCGTCGGCTTCAAGTTGGGAATGGAACACCGGCATGATCGTGTCGAGACCGAGCTCTTCGTGGGCGGTGGCCGCCAAGCGGGCCATCTTCTCTGCGTCGAGATGGGCTTCGGGGAACCAGGCGTCGGCGATTTCCATCGAATCAAGGGTTATCACCGAGCTGAGTGTCATGGCAGGCACCTTGTCCACCCGCCCGCCGTACAACGCGGACAGGAAACGGCGGCGCGGCGTCATCCACTCACCGGTGAGCCGGGTGAAGTTCTCGCCCCTTCTCTTTACTTTTGCAGGGGAGATAGCCAGTCCTTTCCACGCGCCGCCCATCCGTACGGCAGGGCAGCAGTTTCGAAGCGCTTATCGGTAAGGATAACGACCCAGACCACTACCCGCAGATGCCGTGGACATGCCTTTCAAGCTCCACCCACTCTTGGAGGAGTCGCATCTGACACCGCAACTATTATCAACTGGCAAGCGCTAGCTCACAACCAAGGAGAGTCACCATGACACAAGTCCCCGTATCCCACATCACCTCGGATGCCGAGCGGGCCCGACGCTACGCCGCCCTCCGGGAAGTCATGGCCGGCGCAGGCCACGACGCCTGGGTCATTTGCAGCCGCGGCGACGAGTTCGTGCGTGGACGGGTCCAGTACGTGAGCGACATCTTCCAGTGGGCGGGCCGTGGGTTCGTGGTGTTCCCTCCTTCCGGCGAGGCCATCTTCGTGGTGGACCCGCTCTGGGGCACCGGCTACGCCATGCAGGGCCGATGGCTCCACGACTACCGTCAGCCCGACAACGCCGGGGCGGAGATCGGGGCGATCCTCTCCGATCTCGGGCTGGCCAAGGGGACCATTGGAGTAGTGGGACTGGTCGATATCACCTGCGTTGGGGACTACAACGACATGCGCAACGCCCTCCCCAACGCCACCTGGCAGGATGCCACCGACCTCTTCGACGACGTCCGGATGATCAAGAGCCAGGAGGAGATCGACGCCACCTACGAGACCGGCAAGCTCGTCCGCCAGGTATTCAGGGGAATCGAGGCGGAGATACGCCCCGGAGTCGAGGAACTCGATGTTCTCTCCGAGGCGCATCGCTTGGCGCGTCAACTGGGCTGCATGGAGGGCATCGCCCTCATGGGCCGCGCTCCCTTCGAGTGTTTCGGGCCGGGAACCCGGGGAGTGATCGAGAAGGATGACATCATGGTGATCGACCTGGAGTGGGGAGGCCCCTCCGGATACTGGGTCGAGGTCCGCAGGGTGTACAGCTTCAAGCCTCCGACTGCCGAGCAACAGAAGTTCTGGGAGATGCGGGTGGAGAGCTTCGACGCCGTAGTGCAAGCAATGAAGGCCGGAGAGTCCTCCGACACCGTCCTCGACGCGCGAGACAAGTGCTACGAGGCCTGGGGGTATCCCCCGGCGAAGAGCATCAACTCCTTCACCGCCCATGGGATCGGCGTCGACTCGTTGGAACCCCCGTGGATACCGGGTAAGGAGCGGATCATGCAGGAGAACATGATCATCAACACCCATCCGGCCGTGGCGATCCCCGATCCCGAAAAGGGCGCCATGCTGGGCGGCATCAGCATCGCCGACAACGTCCTGGTCACCGCCGACGGCCCCGTCCGGATGGTGGACCAGGTCGACGAGTGGATCGTCCTCGACTGCTGAACCACGACTCCCCTAACTAAAGAACTCCTTAACCGACCGAGGCCGGGGTACGGCACCCCGGCCTCGCGTCACGTTTGGGATGGTATGGAGGGGTCTAGGGCCAGATCAAGCCAACGGGTTCACCCAACGGAGACCCCTGAAACGGGCGAAATCCCAGTCACAAGAGTAAAGATCGGCACCATGCTCCACGGCAAGAGCAGCCAGATGGGCATCAGAGGTCAGGTTTCCTCCAGCACCCAGTGGCCCAAGGAGGTCCCTCAGCACGGAGAGGTGGCGTGGGGTCGGATGCACAACGGTGGTGCATGGTTGCTCCATCCAAGACTCCACCACATCGAAGGCCTCCTGGATGCCCATGGGGTTCTGCATGATCCGGGATGAAGTTGACAAGCGTAGGAACGCCAATATCACCGACCAACTCAGAGCGACCGTCTCCACTCCTGAAAGAGTTTCCTCAAGCCACAATGCCGCCCCCGCATGGTGGGGCGAGTCGGAGTTATATGCGTAGAGAAGGAGGTTGACATCGGGAAGCTTCACTTACCGAGTTCCAGCTTGTGCGCCACGGCCTGGTCCTCAAGTTGATCTGCCAGCCGTAATGCCCGGTTAAGATCAATTCCCGGGCGGGCGCCTAGTGGCCTCGCTATCACTTTGAAACGTTTTGCCCTCGGGCTCTCCACAGCCAAACCAGCACGCAACGTGGAGTTCAGCACCTCTTTGAAAGACACATCTCGCTCACGAGCCAAATCCTTCAACCGGGCCCCGAGATCAGGATCAAGAGTAACTGTGGTCCTCATTATTGGCATCATAGCATCAAGAGAAAGAACATTAAAACATCACTACCACGTGACTAGTGATTGCCGGGTTGACATGGGTCATATCATCAGTGCATGAGAGACGTCAGCGGTTCCCATTCCCCCATCACAGTGTGGCCTTGGCGCCCTTCCCGTGCAGAAGAGCTGTAGAGCTTCTCGAACTCTCTGTGCTTTGGTGGCTGTCGGCCTGCTGCTCCCGGCCTGTGGCAACGGGGAGGAATCTACGGTCTGGGACTCTCCCCCACCCGTCTCGGAGAACGGCGGGGTCACCACAACCGTGACCGTCCCCGAGCTGGACGCTCATTTCGAGCCGACCCTGGGAGACGGCCAACACGAGATGGAAGCAGTCACTCCCAGCTAGGCCCGGTCGTTCCCTCGCTCTGCGAACCCGTAGGCGGTAAGCAGTCTCGAAAATAGTCACTGCTCCCAGGGGGAGCGTGACAAACCGGGGTCACTCGGGATAGTGGTAGTAGCTCCCTCGGAAATACCCCAAGGCGGGTTGGTCGGTGTCAGCCATCTCCATCCTCTCCACCTGTCCCAGGTAGATCACATGGTCACCGCCGTCATAGCCTGCGATTACCCGGCACTCGAACCTCGCTATGTAGTCGGAGAGGAGAGGAACCCCTCCCAGACCCGGCGACCAGGAAACTCCGTCGAGCTTTTCTGCTCCGGAGAGGTCGCTGCGGGTGAATCGTCTCGACACCGACTCCTGGTCGGCAGAGAGAACATGCACGGCATAGCGGGTGGCGGTGGACATGACGTTATAGCTGTTGGTGCCCCGATCGATGCACACCAGCACCAGGGGAGGATCGAGAGACACCGATGTGAAGGAATTGACTACCAGCGCAGCTAGGACAGACTCCTGATCGACGGCCGTTACCGCATTCACCCCGGTCATGAACTGTCCGCAGGCATTGCGGAACTCCTTGGCGTCTATAACGTCCGGGTCCGATGCCGGGTCATCCCACTCGACGGTGTCGCCCAACCAGCGGATCAGGCTTCCAACCCGGCGAGCCGGAAACGGAAGCCGCTCATCCCCTTCAACACTGTTACCAAACGAACGAACCAAACGCCCGACCCGACGAGCCGGAACCAGGACCCTCTCTTCCACTCCGATGCCATCGCCAATCCTGCGAACCAAACCACGAGTCTGGCGCGGCGAAGACTGAGATTCCTGGTTCGATTCCCCTGCGCCGCTCATAATTCTTCCCTCCTGAGAGTAACAGCGGAAAAATCGTGCGCGACAGTGAGACAGCCGTCGTATCCAGCATCACGGATGTCGTCAGCAAAGCCTTGACGGGCCTCGTCTGTGGTCGGTTCGGGTATCAGGTGAGTCAGGATCAGGTGTTTCACTCCTGATTCCTGGGCCTGAGCGCCTATCAACCGGGTGTCGGCGTGATAGTCGAGCACGAAGTGCAGGTGGTCCGGGCGTGCCCGTATCAGGTCAAAGCGCATCGCCTCGTAGACGAGCACATCGGCTCCCTCAGCGAGGGCCGCCATCTCCGGACACACCAGCGTGTCGCCGCTGATCGCCACCAGGCCATCCGGTGTCTCTATCCGATAGCCGACGGCCGACGCCACCGGCTCATGACGCACCGGTCCGGCTATCACCCGGACATTCCCCAGAGACCAGACTTCGATCAAACCGTCGCCAGCCTGGAAAGGTCTCACCGTGTAGCCGGGATTGGTACCCCGCTCGGTATGTGCGCTCCGGACCGCCAAGTCATGTTCCCAGGGGTCCAGCATGCGTTCCAAGAAGTCAACCGCAGCTCCCTCCGGCGCCACGATCGGAAGGGCCGGCGCCTCATCAAGCCGGTCCATGATCCAGCGGGACATCACCAGGTCATCCAAACCACTGACATGGTCACTGTGATGATGGGTCACGAACACCGCGTCGAGATCTACCGGCGACACGCCAAGAGCAGCCAAGCGCATGGTGGTCGCCCGACCCGCGTCGAATTGTAAGGTCACACCGTTTGATTGCACCAACACTCCCGGTCCCGCCCGGTCAGGCGATGGGACCGGCATCCCCGTTCCCGTGATCGTCACCGATGTCGTCACGATCTACACCCTACTTCCGATCCCGAGGCGCCCGGTCCCGTGCGAAAGTGTCACAGGAGGGTGCTTGAATCGGGGGTAAAGAACGGAGCAGAAGCAGAAACGGAGTGAGAGTATGGCAAACGAACCATCGGACGAAGCGGGAGAGGCCAACGGCGGCGCCGACAGTCCGGAGAGACCACCGCCAAGCTTGTTCAGCACGGGGCTGTGGGGAATGGACGGTCCACCCGAACAGGTCTTCGGCCGGAACGACTGGGGGTCCTGCTCGGAGGGTGACACACACGATGACCATTGCTTGTGTGTCTCGCCCATCAGGGAACCGGTAAGTATCCCCCCTCCAGAGATGATCCTCTCCCGCGAAGAGATGCAGGAACTCGCTTCGGGATACCGGCCCGTCGACATGAACGACAAGTGGTTGGCGTTCATGGAGAATGACCGTCTGTTCCTCCACCGGAGCTGGACCGGCCACGGCATCTATGAGGTGAGATTCGCTGCCAAAGGGTTCAGTTGGACTGACGAGACCGGCTTCATGCCCACCTCGGCAAGAGTCGAAACCGACCCCCGCCGCTACAGCCGGGAGGAGTTTGACCCGATCCGCGAGCGGGACTTTCTGAGGGACCTGATTGTGCACGTATCCGGGGAGCCGATGCCGATCTCCCTACCAGTATTCGCGGCCAGCGGACCCACTGTCGAAGCCGTGCTGGGTGACATCACAGCCGAAGAAGTGGACGCCATCGTCAATCCCGCCAATACAAGGCTGTCCTACGGAGGCGGAGTCAGCGGGGCCATCCACAAAGCAGCGGGCCCGGAACTCCTCGCCCACTGCAAGACCCTCGACGGTTGCCCCGTCGGGCGCGCCAAGGTCACTCCCGGCTTCTGGCTGGATGCCCGCTGGGTGATCCACACAGTCACGCCGCAATGGAGGGGCGGGAGCCGAGGAGAGCCTGTCCTGTTGGAGTCGTGCTACCGCGAGTCCCTAGCCCGTGCCGATCAGGTGGAGGCTCAGAGCATCGCCTTCCCGGCACTAGCCATCGGCGCCCACAGCTACCCGCTCAAGGAAGCCGCAAGAATCGCCGCAAACATGGTGCGCTCGACCCCAACCGATGTGAAGTTCATCCGCTTCGTCTGTTTCGACAACCGAATCCTGCAGGCGTTCCAATCCGCGTTGGGCCAAGAGGGATAGAGCGATCCAGGCCGGCATTAACCCACCCCAGGCGTCGCTACATCTCAGAAACAGGACAACCCAGGTGAGGGTGAGTAGGTCATACCTCTGTACCTGTACTAGCCCTCGGCCGACGCCGACCTGCGTTTCCTGTCCGCCAGCGGTCAGGTAATGAGGTGAAGGGAGCGAAGCGCCGCTCTCACCCATTGCCTGTGTGGAGCGGCGCGCCCTTGGGCTGGATGCAGCGGAATCCGCTGTCCCGGCGCTGGGTCCACTCCACATCGGCTTCGGAACAGGCTCCCACCGCGTGGGCGCATCGGGAGGCAAACCGGCATCCTATGAATCCGGGCGTCACCCGAGGCGGCGTCCCCTCTATGCCCACCAGCGGCGCTTTCTTCGCCCACATCGGCACCGATCGGAGCAACCCGAGCGTGTAGGGGTGCCTAGGAGCGGCAATCACCGACGCAGTGGGTCCTTCTTCGACGATCTCACCACCGTACATCACCGCCATACGGGTGCACACTTCCGCGGCCAGCAGCAGATCGTGAGTCACATAGATCAAAGAATGGCCCATGTCGGTGGCCAATTCCCTCACCAAATCCATAACTTCCGCCTGGGTGGTGACGTCCAGAGCGGAGGTTGACTCATCGGCGATCACGATCTCGGGTTCGGAGACGATGGCGATCGCGATGGCGGCTCGCTGGCGCATCCCACCCGACAGTTGGTGGGGGTAGGATCTCAGCACCCGTTTGGGATCGTGGAATCCCATCCGGGAGATGACCTCTTCAATTCTCCGTTGATGAGCGGCGGCCCTTTGGGCCGACTGGTTGACTCGGAGAACCTGTCTCATCTGCGTCTTGATCTTCAGCAGTGGATTGAGCGAACTGGAAGCGTTCTGGAACACCATCCCCACATGCCGTCCCCGGAGACGATCCAGATGGTTCTTTCCGTCTCCGAGCACCTGCTCACCTTGAAAGTAGATTGATCCCTCGGCAATGCGGACGTTGCGTTCGGTGAGTCCCAGCAAGCTTCGAACGGCGGTGGTCTTTCCGCTTCCCGATTCCCCGATCAGCCCGATCACGTCCCCGGGATATATGTCCAGATCGAATCTGTCCACGGCCACGATGGTCCCGACCGAACTGGTGGCCTCCACTCTAAGGGATCGAACGCTCAGCAGAGGATCCATAGCACTATAGATAGGTCCGCTTGCGCGGGTCGTATCGGGCGCGCAACGCATCCCCCAGCAGGTTGATGGACATGACCACGGAGGTGATGGCGATTCCCGGGAAAGTGACCACCCACCAAGCATCCTTGATGAACTCTCGGCCGCCGGCCAGCATCCCGCCCCAACTTATGTCGGGGGGAACTACCCCCAGTCCCAGAAAACTTAGGGCGCTCTCGGCCAGGATCATTGTTCCCACCTCCAGGGTGGCCAGCACCAAGACAGTGCCACCGATGTTGGGGAAGATGTGGCGGAGAATGATCCTTATGGGCGAAGCGCCCACCGCCCGCAACCCCAGGATGAAAGGCCGCTCCCGGAGAGACAGAGCCTCTGCCCGGATCACCCGCGCATACTGTGCCCAACTGATGATGGCCAACACTGCCACCAGAACCACCAGGGAACGGCCCCGGCTGACGATGATGGCAATGGCCAGAAGGATGAAGGGAAGGGCCAGTTGAGCGTCCACCACCCGGGAGATGATGGTATCAATCCAGCCTCGGCGGTATCCGGCGATCATCCCCAGAAGCGTCCCAAACACCGAGCCCACCAGCACCGCCGCGATGGCGATCACGAACGTCAGACGGCCCCCGTAGATGACGCGGGCCAGGAGGTCCCGACCCAGCTGGTCGGTTCCCAGCGGGTGTTCCCAGGTTCCTCCCTCCAAGAAGATGGGCGGTATCAGCCGTGCCCGCAAGTCCTGCAGGCCGGGATCAGCGAGGGGTAGAAAAGGAGCGGCCACCACCAGCAGACCCAACAGCAGAAGCGGAAATCCCATGAGCCACAGGGACCTGTTGCCGGACCTACGAATAGTCCTCGTTTCGCTGTCGGAGACCTCGGCGGTGCAGACTCTTCCCAGCATCACGATCCCTGCTCCCGGATGCGGGGATCAATGATCCCATACAGCAGATCCACCGTGAGGTTGATCACCACGAAGGTGATCGCCCCCACTATCACGATGGCCTGCACCAGGGAGAAGTCCCGGAACTGGACGGCCTGGGTGGCCAGGGTACCGAGCCCGGGCCAAGCGAACACGAACTCCACGGTGACGGCTCCTGACAGAAGGGTGCCGGCTTGAAGTCCCATGATGGTCACCACCGGCAGGGCGGCGTTGCGGATGGCGTGAGTGAACACCACCGTGCGTTCTTTGAGCCCCCGGGCCCGGGCGGAGGTGATGTAGGTCTCCTCCAGCACCTCACTCAGGCTAGACCGCGTCAACCGGGCGATCCGAGCCATGGGGAGCACCGATAAAGTCACCGCAGGCAGCACCAGATGCTGCCAGGTCCCCGACAGTCCGGCCGGCAGCCATCCCCAAGCCACGGCAAACAGGAGAATGAACATCAGGCCCAGCCAAAAGAGCGGGATGGACTGGCCGAATAACGCCACGAACACCGAAATCCGGTCCCATACCTTCCCCTCCTTCAGTGCCGCCACTATCCCCAGGGGAAGGCCGATCAGAGTGGCTATCAGCATCCCCGCCACCGTCAGCTGAATGGTGGCGGGAAAGCGCCCCAGGATCAGCTCCCAGTTGGGACGGCTATACCGCAGTGAGGATCCCAGGTCGAAGGTTGCCAGTTGTCCCAAATAGCTCCCGAACTGGACAGGCAACGGCTTGTCCAACCCCAGTTCTATCTGCTTCTCCAGCACCTGCTCTTCAGTGGCGAATTCCCCGAGGATGTTGCGGGCCGGATCGCCGGCGGTCCGCGCCAGAAAGAAGGCCAGACTGAGGGCGATGAGCAGGGTGATCACCGCACCCACCAACTTGGGCGCCATGAACCGCACAAAGGTCATGGCGAGTCCGGCCCTTCTCTCCATCCGTTCGGGCTCTCGATGGACGACCGATCCCAGTCCTTGCCGGGAATGGCGGCTATCAGTTGACGGGTGTATGGATGGGTCGGCGACGCTAGCAACTCCTCGGTCTCCCCCTCCTCGACGACCCTGCCGTCCTTCATGACATACACCCGGTCACAGAGGTTGCGGACCACGCTCAGGTCATGGCTGATAAGAAGCACGGAGACCTTCTCGGATTCCCGCAGTTGCAGCATAAGGTTGAGGATCTGAGCCTGCACCGAGACATCCAAGGCAGAAGTAGGCTCATCAGCCACCAACAGCGAAGGGCGTAGCAACAGTGCCCGGGCGATGGAGACCCGCTGAGCCTGCCCCCCGCTCAGCTCGTGAGGCAGGTGATCCAGAAGGTCTTCGGTCATGCCCACCTTGGCCAGAAGTTCGGCGTCAGTAATCCATGTGGAGCGGCCCGGATGAAGAGAACGCAATTCGGAGAGGCCCTTGCGCACGGTTTGTCGCGGATCGAGCGAACCATGGGGATCCTGGAACACCACCTGTATCCGGGACCTCAGACGCCGCATTCTCTTGCGGGAGATACCGATGATATCTTCACCCTCCAGGCTTATCCTGCCATCGGTGACCCTGCCCAGAAGGGCAGTGGCCAAGGCCAAGGTGGTTTTGCCCGAGCCGGACTCTCCCACCAAACCGACTATCTCACCGGCTTCGATGCAAAGGGAGACGCCGTCGACTGCCACGACGTCCGGTCTCTTACCGATCCCCCGTTGCGAAAAGACCACCCGGAGGTCTTCGATTTGGAGAACCGGCCGGGCTGTGCTCACATGGGTCCTTCGATCAAAGGCCAGGTTTACGTGGGGATCCCGAAAACCGGGGAACTATTCTCGTTCCGATTTCCCCGATAGTCTCCAGGGTCTCTTCCAGGCTGGGGCCCTGGAAGTGACGGAGGCGCACGATTATCTCCTCCGGCCCGACGAGTTCAATCCACTTGGGAAGGGTCTCCAACCAATGTTCCAAGGACCCGCACAGCACCCGATCAGCCAACACATGCTCGACCGTCAAATCAGCCGGACTCGAGAGTTCGGCTAACCACGGCTCGTACCTGGGGTGATAGCTGTTGCCGCGCTCCATGTAGACCCGGTGGTAGTCGAGGACAAAGTCGCCGTAAGTTTCCCTTGCTGCCAGGTCGGTCTCTCCCAGCCAGGCTTCCCGCAGCATGACGATCCGGGGCTTTCTGCCCACCCTCCTGCACTCTTCCCGATACATCTGCGCCAGGTCGGCCAGCCAGTAGATGTTGCGAATCGGCCCGGTGATCCACCCGTCGGCGTACCGGGCCGCCCTCCTTACGCCACCCGGCGACCATGCGCCGGCGAAGACCTCTAGTTCCACATCTGCAACTGCCTCGTCCCGGATGGGAGTCCTACCGCGATAGGGACCGTCCAGCAACACTTCCCGGCCGCCCAGATAGGCGTTGATCGCCTGTAAGCCCTGCTCCATGCGCGCCGCTCTCTGGCCATGATCCACACCCATTATCTGGAAGTCCCCCTCCATATAACCGGCACCTACGCATAACCGGAACCGGTCCGGATGGAGTACAGCCAGCATGGTTGCGTCCTGTACTACCCCCACCGGATGGTGCAAGGGCAGCACCACGAGACCGGCAGAGAACATTATCCCCTCTACTTGCCCCAAGCCATAACCAGAAAGAAGCATGGGGTTGTGCGAGTAGGAAGTGGCCCCGGAACTGCGCCGCTCGCCGGTGTAAACACAATGGAAGCCGGCCGCCGCTGCCGCGGCGGATTCCTGCAGGAAACCGTCAAGGTCGTAGCGCCGCCGACCGTTTTGGATGATCTGGTTGGAAGGTGCGATGCTAAAGCGAATAGATGTGTCCGGGCCGACTTGGGACATAGAGTAACCCCCTGCTGCCCAAGTCCCCGGAGTCCGACCTATCTTGGGGTGAACAATCGAAAGGAGCCTGAGGTTGGAATACCAGGATTACGACGCGATAGGACTGGCAGAGTTGGTGCGTGGTGGAGAAACGACTCCCACCGAGTTGTTAGACACCGCCATTGAGCGGATCGAGACTTTGAATCCGGTGATCAATGCGGTGAACCGCAAGATGTACGACGAGGCCAGGGCTTCGATCGAGCGGGGCCTTCCCGACGGACCCTTCACCGGGGTTCCCTTTCTGCTCAAGGATCTCCGGGCGGCTTATGAGGGGGTTCCTACCACGGCGGGCAGCGCGTTTTTTGCGGACAAGGTGGCGCCGCATGACAGTGAACTGGTGAGCCGCTACCGGAATGCGGGGCTGGTGATCGCCGGCAAGACCAACACCCCCGAGTTCGGAGGAGCGCCCACCACCGAACCCAGCCTATACGGCCCCACCCGCAACCCCTGGAACCTCGAACATTCCAGTGGCGGCTCGAGCGGCGGCTCCGCGGCGGCGGTGGCGGCGGGGATCGTCCCGGCCGCTCATGGAAGTGACGGAGGCGGGTCGCTGCGCATTCCGGCGGCGTGCTGTGGAGTGTTCAGTCTCAAACCCACCCGGGGGCGGAACCCGGCCGGACCCGATTTCGGCGAAGCCTGGAACGGACTGAGCGCCGAGCACGTTATAAGCCGCACCGTCCGGGACAACGCGGCGCTCTTAGACGCCACCACCGGCCCTTCTCCGGGCGATCCATATTCGGTGCCGCCATCCGAGTATTCGTTTCTGGCCTCGGCCAGACGTCCTCCCGGACCGCTTTCAGTAGCCCTCACCACTTCCACCGCGGCGGGATCTGCCCATCGAGACTGCGTGGATGCGGTGAAAAAGACCGCCGACCTGCTGGAGGAAATGGGCCACAGGGTCACCGAGGACAGTCCGGAATGGGACCGTCCCACGGTGGGCGCCGCCTTCCGATTGCTCATTGCCGCCAATGTCATGGCGGGAATTGACGAATATGCCGAGCAGAAAGGCCGACGCCCACATGATCACGAATTGGAGAACGTCATCCGGGTACTGGGAGGAGAAAGCTATGACTCCACCTCGATAGACATGGTAAGAGCCACTTGGGCGATGCACCGGGCCGGTCGGGCGGTGGCGCCCTTCTTCCAGAAATACGACGTCTGGTTGACCCCGACGGTGGCGACACCACCACCACCACTGGGCCTCATCGACATGACCACCGAAGACATCGACGCCTATCTGGTGACGGTCTTCGGGTTCATCCCGTTCACCGCCATCGCCAACATCGCCGGGATACCGGCCATGTCGGTCCCCATCCACTGGAACGCCGACGGTTTGCCGATCGGAGTCCACTTCGTGGCCGGTTACGCCCGAGACAGCCTGCTCTTCAGCCTGGCCGGGCAACTGGAAGCAGCCCGGCCCTGGGCCGACCGTCGTCCACCAATCTGCTAGAAAACGATGGGGCCGACTTGCAGTCGGCCCCATCTTAGTCGTCCGTCAACAGATGGCTTCTACTCCTGGAAGTAGAGACCCTCGTAGTCGATCTGAAGGTCCAGTCGCTGGTGGAACCCGCCCAGACCCGTCGTGTACGCAAAGTTGTCCACCTGGTCGTATATGGAGACCCAACAGACCAAGTCGATCAAGACGATCCGCTCCACCTCGCTGTAGGCGGCGATGCGCTCCTCTTCGGTCTGTGCCGTGGCACCGATGGTCGCCAGGTCATCCAACCGGTCGCTGGTGCAGGCCTTCACCAAACCGGCGGAGGTGAAGGTGGTCCGCATGAAGACATCCTCGTGCGGATAGCGAACGTCGAATGGCAACTGGTGAGTACCGCCCAGTTGATTGGTGAACAAGGCAACGATGAACTCCCCCGGCTCAAGAGCCCGAGCCTCCAAAGGCAGTCCCACCGCCTCCAACATTCCTACCACTGCTTCTCCCATGTCCTTGTCGCTGATGTAGCGACCGACCGTGTAGTTGATCGGAATCGGCGGTATATCGCCCTCGGCCTGAACTTCGGCGACCAATTCCCTTGCCCGGTCCGGGTCGTACGGGTAATAGTCGTCTGCATGCCTACCGGTGCTGGAGAAGAAGTTGTGGAAGGCGTTGGGGTTGGCTATGCCGCCCCTTCCCTCCAGCACTCCTCCTACCAGGGCTTCCCGATCTATGGCATGAGCGATTGCCTGGCGGAGACGGATGTCATCCAACGGCGGAGCGTGGATATTGATGCCCATGAAGAACTTGTTACCTCCAGGCGCGGCGGAGAGAACCAGACTGTCGTCCCCCTCAACGTCGTCGAAGAGCTGGGGTGACAGGGTGACGATCATGTCGGCGTCGCCGGTTTGCAGGAGCGCCAGACGAGTGTTGGCGTCAGGAGCCCATGTCCACTCCACGCCATCGAGATTGGGAGCGCCGTTCCAATAGTCCTGGTTGGCCGAAGCGCTGATCATCTCCCCCGGGATCCACTCCTCGAACACCAGCGGACCAGTGCCGACCGGCGCCAGACCGAATTCCTCGGCGCCCACTTCCGCCAGGTAGGCGGGCGGGAAAACAAAGGTTTCGGTAAGCAGGGCTGGAAGCAACCCGATACCCGTCTCCGTGGTAGTGATGATCTCAAATGTTGTGTCGTCGATGGCTTGGGCGTCGGCGATCAGGGTGAAATAGACCCGCAGCCCGCCGGTGTCGCGGTTGGCGCGCACCGAGGCGGCCGCCGCTTCAGCGTTGAACGGCTCACCGTTGTGGAACGAGACGCCTTCCCGCACCGTGAACCGCCAAGTGAGTCCATCCACCTGCTCGTAGGCGGTGATCAAACCACTCGGTTCCGGATGGTTGTTCACATCCTTCTCCATGAGAACATCGATGATTCCCCGCGAGATTTGCTGTGCGAAGCGAGATGTTGCAATGGAGGGATTGAGAGATTTAGGTTCGGTTCCGATCACCATCCGCAGAATGCCCCCATCCACCTTGGTGGGTCCTGCCTGCGTGGTCTCGGTCACCTCCTCTTCCATCTCCTCCTCTTCCTCTTCCATCTCCTCCATTTCCTCTTCCATCTCCGGCGCAGCCGTGGTGGTTGTAGTGGCGCGGGTTGTGGCAGTGGTGGTTTCGGGGGTGGGTTCCTCCGCCGCGGTAGTGGCGGTGGTTGTGTCCGGCTGGGCGGCGCCGGTGGTGGCCGGCTGCTCCTCGTCATCACCGCATGCGGCCACCAGCAAGGCCAGCGTGGCCAGGACCGCTATCAGCTTCACATGTGAAATATGGCGGTTTCTCAACCTCATCGTCTTCTCCTTACTTGGCTGTGTATCTAAATGTCAACCAGGTGACGGAAATGCGTCACACACCGGCCGGTATCAGTCATCCCTAGCTTATAACCCCAAATCTTGTGAGGGGTCTGCCAGGGGCTATGGCCTTCCGGGCGTGGGTATCGTTCTGCCTGGCCAACCCACCGCATAGGTGTACTCTCCCGGCTGCACGATAGCCGGCCGGGCCGGCGCCAACATGAGGAAAGGCTCTTCGGTGACGGTGAACTCCTTCATCGGTCCAGGCCCCCACAACTCGAATCCCGGACCCATTCCGGCCTGCGACCCGATCTCGTCAACTATGAACTCCTCTATGCGCTCTCCCGTCACAAGATCCGTTACCCATCCCACCGGACCAGCCTCTGCCCTTATACCTACCTGGGACGGTCCGTATCGCCCGTCGAGCGCTCCGGCGTGAGAAGCCAGGAACACTTTCACCTGATCCAGAATCGCCACCTGATCGGGGCCGGTTGGATGGGAGTCGAGATGACCCCGGTATCTCAGGGTGTTCAGGCATCCCTCCACACCCAGCGTAGGGTCGTTTGACTCCCCTCCTCCGAACTCGGCCAGGAAAGAGGACCCCCCGGCGGCCGTCACCGCCTGGCTGAGTTGACCGGGGACGTGCCGGTTGATCACCACCGGCAGATAGCCGAACGAGGCACTGAGATCCAGGTCACCATAGTCGTAGGTGTAATGCAATCCCCGGCCGGGGGTTCCGGAGTGAAGATCGACGACACAGTCGGCTTCCTCCAATAGGGCCGAAATCAAAGCATGCGCCACCTGGTCGGTGAGGAACCCGGCGGGCCGACCGGGAAACCGCCGGTTTAGTTGCATGCGATCGGGATTATGTCGAGTGCCGGCGGCGAGACCGAACAGGTTGGACGCAGGGACCAGGGTCACAGTCCCGGCAAGGTCGGAACCGAGTAGGCGCTTCCGAAGTTCGTGGACCGCCAGGACCGCCAGGGGCTTGTCCCCTATCAGACCCGCCGCGATGGCGGTAGCCGGCCCGGGCCGGGAACCGGCCAACCGATGGAACCGGATCTTCCAGGTTCCACCGTCCATCCGGCGAGCACCCGTCTCGACCTCATAGATCGTTTCGCCTACGCTCATTTATCTGCTCCTTGTATAGCTGTTCTGTAGCCGGAGTTCGCGAAAAAATTTGACCTCCCCGCGGTGCTTTTCAAACAAACCGCGGGATTATTTCGCGGCCGATGCACTCTATCACCCGCAGGGTGTCATGTGGGGACGGACCGCTCTGGAAGCGCAGGCGCAGCACTATCTCTTCGGGTTGGATGCGCTCAATCCAGCCCTGGAGCAGCTCCAGCCATGTATCCACTGACCCGATCATGAACCGGTCCTCCAGCAGATGGTGCAGCGCCAGTTCCTCTTTGCGGTCGATTTCTCTCAGCCACGGATCGACACCCACGTCGTAAGGCTTGCCTTCTCCCGTCCCCAGGCTCTTCCAGCCACCCTCCATCCGCGGGAAGTACTCGGCATGGGCGTGGATCACGTGCGGGCCGTACTCGGCCCGGGCCTGCTGATCGGTGTCGGCCAGCCACGCCTCCCTCAACAATCCGATGCGGGGTTCCTTCCCGTGCTTTCTGCATTCCTCCCGATATATCTCGGCCAACTCGGCCACCACCTTCCCGGTGCGCATCGGGTCGGGCAACCACCCATCAGCCAGACGGGCGGTCCTTCGGACTCCCTCCCTGGCCCAGGACCCGACCCAGACTTCCGGCATGTGTGGACCCATAGCCGGATCGAGGGCCGGCACGGGTCCTCTCCCCACGTCGATGTGGATCTCTCCGTTTCGGAAGGAGTTGATGAGCCGTAGGCCCTCCTCCATGTCCCGACCCCGGCGGGATAGTTTCTTACCGAACATCTCGAAGGCATGCTCGTTATAGCCCGCACCCACCCCCAGCCGGAACCTGCCCGGATAGAGAGAGTTGAGAACCGTGGCGTCCTGAATCACCTGATACGGGTCCCGCAACGGCAGTTGCACAACGGTGACCGCGAAGTTCAACCGTTTGGTCGCCTGCAGAGCCGAGGCAGCCAGGACATGGGGGCTGGTCGTATAGGCCGTCACCCCGATCCTTCTCTCCCCGACCACCACCGAGTAGAACCCTGCCCGCTCGGCAGCCTGGCATTCCGCTATAAACGCGTCGAAGTCGAACTCGTAACGTCCGTTGACTATCCGCTGCAACGGTACAGCCAGGCTAAACCGCATGCATCCTCCCGTAGGCCACCCGGGAATCTGGATGGCGCTGTGAGTGCTCGTGTCTCACCAGGTCATAGCTGGGGCGAGTCGATCCCGCTCCTGACGCTTCCTGATGGCGACCAATGACTGTCTCCTCTAGGTGGGAACCTTGTGGAAAGGGCGTTCTCCAGCCTAATGCCGGGAACTTGCCCGCTCCGGGTTAACTCCCCCGGACACAACTTCAAAGGTGACAGGTAACTCTTCTAGCAGCATGAACTGAAAGTGAGGGCGGCGGCGGAACTCGGTGGCCGCCAGATGGATCGGGTCGAAGCGCCGGAGCAACTCGCCGATCGCTATCTGCGTCTCCAGGCGAGCCAGGGGAGCGCCCAAGCAGAGGTGGCGTCCCCCTCCGAAGGAGAGGTGCTTGATGTCGGGGCGCCGGATGTCGATCCGGTCGGGATGCTCGTAGAGATCAGGATCCCGATTGGCGGCCGCGATCAGCGCCAGGACCCGCTCGCCGGGCAACATCCGCTCTCCGTCCACTTCCCATACGGTGGTCAGGTAACGATAGTGGGCATGGACTGGGGACTCCCAGCGTAGGAACTCCTCCACCGCGTTGGGTACGAGTTCCGGACGGGACCTCAACAGAGCCATCTGATCGGGATTCTGCAGCAACCCCAGAACCATGGAACCGATCAGCCCCATGGTGGTCTCGAACCCGGCAGTGATCAGCCCCCGCAGGGTAGCGATCAACTCGTCCCGAGAGAGCCGGTCGCCCGCCTCCTCCAAAGCCACCAGATGCGAGGTGAGATTGTCGGTGGGCGAATTCCGATGACGATCCACCAAGGCGCCCAGATACTCGATGAAGTTGGCGCAGGCGCGGTGGCATAACTCGATGCCCTCTTCGTCATTGGCGTCGGGAACGAACATCCGCAGCAGATCGGGAGTCCACTCCATAAGCAGGTCCCAGTCGCTGTCGGGTATGCCCAGCAGCCCGCAGATAACCCGCATGGGGACCACCATGGCGAACTCCGACATCACCTCCATCTCGCCTCGCGGCTCCACTGCGTCCAGCGCCTCTGTGACGATCTGTCCCACTACCGGACGGAAGCGGGCCGTGGCGCGGGGAGTGAATGCCGGGGAGAGAAGGCGACGCAGGCGGGTGTGGTCGGGAGGGTCGGACATGGAGATGCTGTGCGCCCACATCCGGGCCGCCGGGCCGTCGCGGATCACCGCGGGGATCTCTCCTCCTGGAGACCGCATCCGGGAGGACGGGTTCCCCAGGACTGACGCCGCATCCCGGAACTTGCTCACCACCCGGGCGCCACCGTCGCCCAGGGTGGCGCGGCCAACCGGGCACTCCTGCCGGAGGCGCTTGTAAACCGCATAGGGATCGGCCAGAAAGCCGGGGTCGGTGGGATCGTAGACGATCGACGGCTTCGTGTCCCCGTTCCCGGCTGAGCCTTGTTGCATCGTTGTCTCCCCGGAGCTAATCCCTGCTCATTGCCCGGAGTTCCCGTTTGAGAATCTTGCCCTGGGTATCGATGGGAAGGTTCTCAACCAGATGCACCGCCTTGGGAACCTTGTAACCCGCCAGAGACCTCTTGCAGTGGGCGATAACCGCCTCCGCATCCACCTCGACGCCGGGCTGGGTCACCGCGAAGGCCGTGACCGCCTCCGACCAGTACTCGTCAGGAACTCCCACCACCGCGACCTGCAAGATCCCCGGATAGCCATAGAGCACCCGCTCGACCTCCTGGCTGGAGACGTTCATGCCGCCGCTCTTGATCATGTCCTTCTTACGGTCGAAGAAGAACAGGTTCCCATCATCGTCGATTCTCACCAGGTCGCCGGTCCGGAGCCACCCGTCCCGGAACGCCTCGGCGGTCTTCTCCGGGTCGTCGTAGTATCCGACCATCGCCGAGGGAGACCGACAGGCCAACTCGCCGATCTCGGAGGGCTGATCATTCTCGTCGAACACTGCTATCTCCAGTTGAGGAACCGGCTTCCCTATCCAGGTAGGGTCACCGCCGGGGACCTCATCCAGGCTACGGAACCAGCCCACCGAGCCCAACTGGGTGAGTTCGGACTGGCCCCAATAGGTGGCCCACAGCACATCGGGGTTGGCCTTGTTCCATCCGTCCAACATGGCTTGGGGAACCGTACCTCCGTAGGTGATGCATCGGCGCAGGCTTGAGAAGTCGTAGTCCTCGAAGCCCTCCACCTGGGTCATGGCCAGATAGAACGTCGGCGTCTGGGCCATGATGGTGACCTTTTCGTCCGACATCATCGCGGCCGCCTTGGGAGGATCGACCGAGTGAACCAACACCAACGTGGCACCCAGCAGGGTGAGGGTGGTCATGCTCCCCAGACCCGCGATCGTAAAAAACGGCATCAGGAACAGCCAGATCTCGTCCGGGGCGATCCCCAGGGCCGATTGCCAGGCGGGGGTGGTGGAGATCAGATAGTTGCGATGGGAGATCATCACCCCCTTGGGATAGGCCTCGGTACCGCTGGTGTACTGGATGATGGCCAAGTCGTTTTCTCCCACTTGCGCGTCCGGCTCGGAGGCGTCCCGGTCTTCACCCACCAGCGTGGAGATGCGAGTCCAACCCTTCGGCCCTGCGTCGGAGACAACATCTGAAACCATAAAGTGTTCCACCCCGGCCAGTTGTTCGGCGATGGGAACGAAACGATCCACGAACACCGACTCCACCACTATCACCTTGGGCTGGCAGTGATCTACCTGATAGGTGATCTCCCGGGCTGTAAAAGTGAAGTTGATGCCGGTCAATGCCGCGCCCAGCTTGATGGTGGCGTAGTAAATCGCCACGTAGTCAGGGCTGTTGCGGGACATGATTGCCACCACGTCACCCCTTCCCACCCCCCGCTCCGAGAGAGCATGGGCCAGACGGTTGACCATCCGGTTCAGCGACCGGTAAGTGTGCACCTCCCGGTCGCCCTCGGTGGTGTAGAAGATCAGGGCCGGCTTTGAGGGCTGCAGTTTGGCATTTCGCCGCAACTGGTCCCCGATGGTGGCGCGGCCAATGATGGTATCCCGCTGGTGGGTGCCGGTATCAACGTTCATCTGTTTCCTCCTTGCCTTTGTCATGCAGGCGTCACATCTCCCTTGCTTCCCCGCCGGACCTCAACCAGGCGCCTGGCCTGTTCGACAATGTCCGAAAACATAGATCCGGGGGGAAAGGTGGAGATCCCCCGGACCTCCAGAGCGGAGCGGTGCTGGGGCTGGATCGTCCCCCCGAGCATCACCCCGACGTCGGGAGCGGAAACGTCCAACTTATCGAGGATCCGCATCACCACCGCCAGACTACCTCCAACGTTCAAGCCGACCAGGTCGACGTCCTCCTGAACAGCCGCCGCCGCTATCTCATCCGCAGTGGCCATCCCCAGATAGATCACCTCAAAGCCGGCGTCCCGGAGGACATGGACCACCACCGCCGGACCGCGCCAATGGCCGTCTAGGGCCGTCTTGGCAAACAGGACTTTGCCGGGCTGGTCAACGTTCAAAATGAGATCGGCACCTTCCAATCGCCGAACACCTCGCTGAACACATCTCCGAACTCACCCAGGGTGGCCTGAGCAGCCACCGCTTCCATCACCGCCGGCATGATGTTGGCATCTCCGCGGCATGCGGTCTCCAAGTCTCTCAAGGCGGTGGCGGCCGCCCTGCCGTCCCGTTCCCGCCGCACCAGCCGCAATCTTTCCATCGACTTCCCCCAAACCCCCTCCACCGGTTCGAAGCCGGTCATCTCCCATGGTGTTACATCCTCAACAAAGGCGTTTACCCCCACCATTTTCCTGTCCCCCCGGTTGACCGCTTCGGCCAGATCCAGCTGATTGCCAGCCGCCAGGTCATGGAGCCAACCCTCGTCCAGAACGGCCGCGAATCCGCCTCGGCTCTCGATCTCCTCGAACATCTCCCAGGCTCTGGTCTCCAACTCGGCGGTGAGTGCCTCCACATAGTGCGACCCGCCCAGAGGGTCCGCTACCGCCGGGATGTTGGTCTCATGATGGATGATCTGTTGGATGCGAAGAGACATCTGATGGGCGTGCTCAGAGGGGATCGACATGGCCTCGTCATAGGTGGCCACCCCCAGGGACTGGGTACCCCCTAACACCGAGGCCATCGCCATGATGGTTCCCCGGGCGATGTTGTTGAGAGGCTGCTGGTAAGCAAGGGCCGATCCGGCGGTGACGATGTGGATCCGAAGCCGGGCGGCGCGGGCGTCCGCGACTCCGTACCGACGCCGCAGCAACTCGACCCACATCTTCCGGGCGGCTCGCATCTTGCAGATGTCCTCGAAGAAGTCCATCCCCACCCGCAGGTTTATTCCTCCCACCATGTAGGCCAGGCGTGTCAGGCTCTCGGGCGTCCGCCGGTTGATCTCGTCCAGGTACACCGCCGCGTTGGCGAACAGGGCGGCCAGTTCCTGGTAGGCGTTCAGTCCGGTGTCGGCCGCGTTGTAGGCGGCGATCGACACCGGAACCCATCGAGGCAGATAGCGTCCGCAGAACTCAATGATATCTGTGTTGAGGCGGATCCCGGCTTCGGTAGGAATCTGGCGTTTGGGGATGCAGCCCAGGTAGGTGAGGAAGAAGTCACTCTGCCCGGTGCCGGAAAGCCTGGAGAGATCCAGGCCCCGGCGGCTGGCCACCGTCCAGTAGCAACCGAGAGCAAAAGGGGCGTGTTGGACCACTGCTCCTCCCGGGTGAGCGTAGTAATGACCCATGTCGATCCCGTCCAGGATCGTCTCGTAGTCCCGGACGCTTTGGATCACCGCTCCTGTCTGTCCCACGTCTTCGCGCCTGGCCACCACCTCGGGGTGATCTACGTTGTAGAGATGGTCGGCGGTGTTGCGGTCGTGCTCCATGATGAAGCCGGTCTCACCTTGACTCAATAGGAACAGGATTCGCTCCCGCTCATCCTCGGGATTGCCATGCCCGCTCAGTTGGAACACCCTCCAGGGTTTGGTCCGGTACATACCCGGATACGCGCCTCGAACGTACGGAGGGACACCGGGCGATCCCGCTCCCGCTTCCCGGGCCGGGGAAGGAACGTCTTCGGGGCCGTACCAACCTCTGAGCGGGATCCCCGAAGCAGTAAAGTACCGATCGGCGTCGGCTTGCTCAGAACTCATGGAGAGGAAGCAACGGTCTGCTGCGCATGGCCTCCATCATATAGACCGTCCACCATGTTCTGCTGGGCGTAGGCAGTGCCCACGTCCCGTGCCAAATCAGGTGACGTCGATCATCGGAACCAGATTAACTCCAAAGGATCAAGATCGGCGGGCGCTCAAGAGGAGTGTCTCCATGCGTCGTTCGTCAAGGCTCTTCACCAATTCTCTGCCCAACGTTTCAAGGAGTACTACCGGGGACCGCTGAACGGCCCCGTTTCTCTTCTGGTTGAGTAGGCCATACCTCCGTACCTGTATTGGCCTTCGCCCGACGCCAACCTGCGTTTCCTGGGAAGCGCTTTTCGCCACGGCGTGCAGGAGGATGACATACATTTCTTGATATCACTCCCATCTCGGCATGTTGCCACAAGACGGGGAGAGGCTACCCATCGCGACATCCAGTACGCTGGCGGAGCATTCGTTGCACGTCCCACGATCGCACTGGCCAAGCTTCCCGTGGGCAGGTTGCTGGAAGTTGCTGTTCTTCCTGCTCGAACAGGGAGAAATAGTCATCGATCCCGCTGAATCAGGCGACGCGGTAGGAACTATCACAGCCCTTGCATCGAACCCCGCAGTGGCTCACGTGTCCTCACTCCTGGTGCCGCCGAGCCTGGTGACGATGCTCTTCGGGCTGGCCGGGATCAGTGGGGTGATTCAGGGAGAGAGGATGTCCGGCGGCTTTTCGCGGCTGGGCATCCTGTGCATAACGATCGGCGGCACCGGCTGGATCCTCACGGCCGAGTTGAACCATGTTCTCGCCGATACCGTATGGAGAGTGATTCGACAATGCAGCTGGCGATAGCGGTCTACAGGGTGGACTCGGGCCTAACCATCATAGCATGGTCGTCGCAGCCGGGCTCCTAGCCTTCAGCCTGGGGGTATCAGCCATGTTTCCTCGCGGTTTCGGCAGGACCGCCGCGTTGGTGATCGCCGCGGTCTCGACCGTTGCGCTGATCGCTTTTCATCATCCGGCACACCGGGCCGAACCCGGACATGATCAGGGTCGCCAGGGCCTGCTATTTCCCTTGGGTGGCCTGGATCGCCTATCTCGGCGTGAGGTTCCTCAAGGGGAGGGGTCTCCCGCAGACAGCGAGCAACTGACCAGGTAGGGTCCTTCCTCATTATGCGTCGGGTGGTTCTTGACTAGAACCCGGGGGTTTTCCTGATACTCCAGTGCACCACGGCGATACCCGCAGCGGTCAGGGCCACGCCGATCGTCTCCACTGGTGAAAGGGCTTGGCTCAACGCCACCCAGGCTGTCAGCGTGCCCACTATTGGCTCGGAGGTGGCGGCCACTCCCATCGGCCCGGGACTGATATGGCGAAGGGAACTCATCAGCAGCAGAAATCCGACTCCCATGGCGACTATCGACACCCAGCCAACTCCCAGCCAGCCGACAATGGAGAGTTGGGGAATTCTCACCGGGAGCACGGCCAGCCAGATCACTGCAGCAATGGTCAGGCTGTAGGAACTGTACGTGAGCGGATGGAGAGTCTTCCCAAGCTTCTCGCCCACGATGGTGAGGGCGGCGTAGGCCACCGCAGCCGCCAA
The DNA here is from genome assembly GCA_012270885.1 of Acidimicrobiia bacterium. Taxonomy (GTDB): domain Bacteria; phylum Actinomycetota; class Acidimicrobiia; order Spongiisociales; family ZC4RG35; genus Bin76. The sequence goes on from JAAXHN010000085.1 coordinate 42,562, forward strand.
GCTGGCCGCCACCCCTATGGCATCGGCGTAGTCAGCGGTGAAGGCACCGGTGATCAGCCCGATCCCCACCACTGCCGCCGCCGCTCCCATCCAGCCGGCGGCCGGTACCGTCAGGCCCTGCACATAGCGCCGCCACATCAGCATCAGGATCGGTCCCAGGTACTGGATGGTGATCCCGGGTCCCACTCCCAACCGCTCGACTGCCACGAAGAAGACGAAGGTGATCACCGCGGTGATGATCCCCTGAAGCATCAACCACCCCAGCATCCCCCCGTGATGCGTCAGGCCCCGGCGAGCCGCGATCGCAGAGATGAACACCGCTGCCAGCACCAGCCGGTACTGGTTCAGCTCGGCCGGACTGATCTTCGAGAAGAGGCTGGCCGCCAGCGTGTCGGCGATCCCGAACAGGACCCCGCCTGTCAACGCCATGGCGAAGCCCAAGCCGGGTCGCCGAGACAGGGAGGCGGGATTCGGGGACGGGTTCATTCCCACCCCAGACTATGCGCCGGCGCCATGCCCGGATCCGGCTTTGGAGGACCACCGGTCCGAATACCCTGATCGGCCACAACCACCCTGGGCAGTAACCTGAATGCAGGTCCGACGCCCCGACCCTTTCTCGCTTGACGCTTTCATGAAGACATCCGGCTCGCCAGCGGCCACCTATCGCATCGGGGTTGACATCGGAGGCACCTTCACCGATCTCCTGCTGATCGACGACCTCTCCGGAGAGACGACGGTCGGTAAGGTCCTGACCACCCCCGACGATCCTTCCCGGGGAGTGGAAGATGTCCTGGTCCGGGCTCTTAACAGATCAAGTCTTCAGGCGTCGGACATCACGCATCTGGTGCATGGCACCACTCTGGTGACCAACACGATCATCGAGCGCAAGGGCGCCCGCACCGCACTGCTGGCCACCCAGGGTTTCCGAGACTCGGTGGAGATCGGGCGGGAGCACCGTTACGAGCTCTACGACCTGTTCTTGGAGATGCCCGTTCCCCTCACCCCTCGCCATCTCCGGTTCGACGTGCCAGAGAGGATGGCGGCGGGGGGTGAAGTGCTCCGGGAAGTGGACGAGGAGTTTGTGGAGGCCCTCGCCGCCGAGTTGGCCGAGCGGGGGATCGAAGCAGTGGCGATCAGCTTTCTCCACGGTTTCGCCAATCCCGCCAACGAGCGGGCGGCTCGCCGGGCGGTGAATCGCGCCGCTCCGGGGATGCGGGTCTCCATCTCCTCGGAGGTCGCACCCGAGATCCGTGAATACGAACGCGCCTCCACCACCATCGCCAACGTGTATGTCCAGCCCCTCGCCGAGCAGTACCTGTCGGGACTGGAGGACCGCCTTTCCGATCTGGGATTCGAGGGATCCTTCTTCGTGATGCTGTCGTCGGGGGGTATCGCAACGGTGGAGACCGCCACGCGCTTTCCCATCCGGCTGCTGGAATCAGGCCCGGCCGCCGGCGCCCTGGCGGCTGCAACCCTCGGCGCGGACGCCGGGGTGGACCATCTGCTCTCCTTCGACATGGGGGGCACCACCGCCAAGCTGTGCGT
>JAAXHN010000085.1:44190-46246 GCA_012270885.1 Acidimicrobiia bacterium
GGGACCCAGCCAACCGTCACCGATGCCGACCTGACCCTTGGATACCTCGATCCTCGCTACTTCCTGGGCGGCCGCATGAAGCTCGACGCCGACGCGGCGCGCCGGGCCATTGAGGCCCGCATAGCCCGACCGCTGGGGCTGTCGGTGACCGAGGCGGCGTGGGGCATCCACCAGCTGGTGAACGAGAACATGGCCAACGCCGCCCGCGTGCACGTCGTGGAGCGGGGCAAGAGTCCCCGGTCGCTGCCGCTGGCCGCCTTCGGAGGAGCGGGACCGGTGCACGGGTATCGGGTTGCGGAACTGACGGGCAGCTCCTCTCTGATTCTCCCTCCTTCCGCCGGGGTCACCTCGGCGTTGGGTTTCCTGGTCGCCCCGCTGGCATTCGATTTCGTACAGTCTCACTACGCCCGGCTGGACGACCTCGACTGGGACTATCTCAACCGGCTGTTCGCTGATCTTGAGGAGCAGGGGACCGAACTGCTGACCGGATCAGGAGTCATCCCGGGTGAAATAACTCACACCCGCACCGTGGACATCCGGTACATAGGACAGGGCCACGAGGTGAGGGTCCCGGTGCCCGGAGGGCTCTTGGGAGAGGATGACGAACAGCCCCTAAAGAGGAGCTTCGACCGGGTCTATCGAGAGCTTTACGGACGGTCAGGCCCCGCAGTGGGGCTGGAGGCCCTTACTTGGAGGGTGGTGAGTTCCGGGCCCGCGCCGAGCATCCACCAACTGACCGGTGATGGATCTCTTGCGGACCGAGGAGCCCTCAAGGGGAAGAGACCGGCCTATTACCCAGAGTACGAGGCCTTTCGGGACACTCCGGTTTACGACCGCTACCTGCTGAGGCCGGGCGACGAGACGACCGGCCCGGCCATCCTTGAGGAACGGGAGTCGACCGCGGTGATCGGCCCCGGAGGCGGCATACGGGTGGACTCTCAACTGAACCTGGTGGTGACGCTGGGCGGAACGGAGGTCGGGGAATGAGCGGGATGGACCCCATCTTCCTGGAGGTGCTGTGGAACAGGCTCCTTTCGGTGGTGAACGAACAGCAGGTGGCCCTGATGAGAACCGCGTTCAGCACCATCGTCCGGGAGACGCAGGACCTGGCCTGCGGGGTGTTCAACACCGAGGGCGCCATGGTGGCCCAGTCGCTCACCGGCACTCCGGGCCACATCAACGCCATGGCGACCGGGATGCGCCACCTGCTGGCCGAATACCCTCCCGAAAGGCTCGCCGAAGGCGATGTTCTTCTCACCAACGACCCGTGGATGACCGCCGGGCAGATCAACGACATCACGGTTGCAACCCCGGTGTTCCGGGGAGGGAGAGTCGTCGGCTATTTCGCCAACACCTGCCACGCGGCCGACATAGGGGGCAGGATCCTCTCCGCCGAGGCCCGAGAGGTTTATGAGGAGGGGCTGCGACTGCCCATCATGAAACTGTTCCGCGCCGGAGAGATCAACCAGGACCTCATCAAGCTGATCCGGGCCAACGTGCGCACTCCCGACGAGACGGTGGGCGACCTGTACGCACAGACCACCAGCAACGAGGTGGGCGCCCGGGCGCTCCTCGAGTTCATGGACGAGTTCGATCTTGACTCCATCGATCCGGTCGCTCGGGAGATAATGGACCGCTCCGAGGAGGCGATGCGCCGGTCGATCGAGACGATCCCCAACGGTTGCTACGAGCACGAGACCTGGAGCGACGGGTTCGAGGAGCCGATCAGGATCAAGGTGACGGTGACCGTCGAGGACCGGGACATTCACATCGACTTCGCCGGCTCCTCGCCCCAGAGCCGGAGGGGGATCAACGTGGTCTTCAACTACACCCACGCCTACGCCTCCTTCGCCATGAAGGCGGCAGTCAGCCCCGAAGTCCCCCACAACCAGGGAGCCTTCCGACCCGTGCATGTCTCCGCTCCTCCCGGCTCCATCCTCAACTGCCAACCGCCCGCCGCGGTGGCTTCCCGCCACATCCTCGGCCACTTCCTGCCGGGCGTGATCTTCGGTGCGCTGGCGGAAGCCCTTCCCCTGATGGCGGCCGGATCCGACCC
>JAAXHN010000085.1:46326-47686 GCA_012270885.1 Acidimicrobiia bacterium
TTCCCCAGCGGGGTGGCGGGGGTGCCGGCCGAAGCCGTGGAGACCCTGTCGTCGCTGATCCAACACCGCAGGGAACTCCGTCCCGACTCCGGCGGACCGGGCCGCTACCGGGGAGGCTTGGGACAGTACACCGAGATGGGATGTCGAACCGAAGAGACATGGACGGTCTCGGCCATGGTGGACCGGATCAACCATCCGCCCGAGGGGATGCTGGGAGGAGGACCGGGAGTCCGGGGGGAGTTCCTCCTCGACGGCCAGGAGAGAGGCCAGCCCAAGGCGTTGCTGACCCTCCGGCCCGATCAGAGAGTGCAACTCAACCTTCCCGGCGGCGGGGGATTCGGCGATCCGCTGGACCGGGACCCGGCCATGGTGCTGGCCGACGTGGTGGAGGGGTATGTCTCGATAGCAGGGGCGGAGCGCGACTACGGGGTGGTGATCCGCTACACCGGGCCAGCGGGACGGATTGTCCGCCTCCCGGGGGACTACCACGTCGACAACACCGCCACCGAAGCGCTCCAGTCGGAGCGTCGGGGTAACTTATAGTCGGGGCTACGCCACCGCTCGGCAGGGCAAACGCGAAAGGGATTCACGATGAACAACAACCAACCAGTAAGAGTGGGAGTGGTGGGCGCCAGCCCGCCCGGCTTTGGCGATCGCGCCCACCTGCCGGCGATCCAGTCGTCTCCCGGGATGACATTGGAGGCGGTCTGCACCACGCGGGAGGAGACCGCCAAGGCAGCCGCCGGGAAGTGGGGTGCCCGGAAGTGGTACGCGGGCATAGAAGCTCTGTGCAACGACCCTGACGTGGACCTGGTGACGGTTGCGGTCAAGCCCCGTCTTCACCATCCGCTGTCGATGGCCGCACTTCGAGCCGGAAAGCCGGTCTTCTGCGAATGGCCGCTGGCTCTGAACACCACCGAGGGTCGGGAGATGGCGGCCGTCGCCGCACAGGGGGGGATCCCCACCGCGGTGGGTCTGCAGGGCCGCTTCGCTCCAGCGGTCGGATGGGCGCGCAAACTCCTGGCCGACGGGGCCATCGGCAGGCCGCTCTCCTTCGTGGTCTCCCAAATGCTTTCGAAGTTCGAGGTGGACTCCGACCGGGCATGGCTGGTACGCCACGAGGAGGCCAGCGGAGCGCTGTTCGTAGCGTTCGGCCATGTGATGGACTCGGTGCGTTTCATCCTGGGAGACGTGGTGAACATCTCCGGCCGTCAGATAACCCTCTCGCCGCGAGGGGTGTTCAGCGAGGGGGGGACCTTCGAGTGGAAGACCGCCGACACGGTGATGGCCATCGCCGAGTTGGAAGGAGGCGTGGTCGGGACTGCGTATGCATCCAACACCACATCTCCTCCCCTAGGAT
>JAAXHN010000086.1 GCA_012270885.1 Acidimicrobiia bacterium
GCCACCACCGACATCTTCAGCGTGTTCGGGGAGGAATTCAACCGCACGGTGTCGGCCAACCTGGGGATGAGCTACTCCATCTCCAACGTGCTGGCCGAGGCCGGACTGGCCAACGTCATGCGGTGGATGCCCTTTACCATGGAGGAGCGGGATCTGCGCAACCGGATCAAGAACAAGATGATCCGGCCGACCACCATCCCCCAGACGGCCGAGGAGCTGGTCTTCGAACAGGCGGTCGCCAGAGAGGCGCTGCGCCTGGCCTTCATCCAGCACCGGTCCTTCGCCACCCGGTTGAAGGGGGTGCAGCAGCAACGCACCATCGCCGACTCATTCGAGCAGGACGCGGGAATCGAATCCCTGGTGAATATGATGGAGCTGGACCTGCTGGTGGCTTCCGGCGGCGTGCTCTCTCACGCGCCCCGACCGGAACAGACCGCCATGATGCTGATCGACTCCTTCCTGCCGGAGGGGATCACCCGCCTGGCCAAGGACAGCATCTTCATGATGCCCCACCTGGGCGTCCTGTCCCAGGTGCATGCCCGCGCGGCCACCGAAGTCTTCGAGAAGGACTGCCTGATCGTCCTGGGCACCTGCATCGCCCCCCGGGGCACGGCCAGACCCGGCCGGCCGGCCCTGGCCTACCGGCTGGAGCTTCCGGGAGGCGAGGAGAGGCGGGAGACCCTCCGGTTCGGCGAGATTCGCCGGCACCCATTGGAGACGGGAGCCGAGGCTCGGGTCTATCTGGACCCCGCCCGCGATTTCGACCTCGGACCCGGAAAAGGCGTTCCCCTGGAAGCCACCGTCCAAGGGGGAACCGTCGGCCTGATTGTCGATTGCCGGGGGCGGCCTCTATCGTTCCCCTCCGAACCGGTCGAGAGAATCGGAGCTCTGAAAACCTGGATCGAGGAACTCGGGGTCTACTCCCCGGAGGCGATCCCCCACTGAAGCCATGGCCCACGCTTACACTCCCGGTCTCAAGGTATCCGAAAACGAATTGCTTCACCGCAGGCGCATTCTGCCCATCCCCGGGGAGGTGGTGGTCGAGGCGGGAGCCAGGGTCCAGCCCCACCAGGTGGTGGCCCGCACCTTCCTGCCGGGCAAGGTCGAAATCGTCAATGTCGCCAACAAGATGGGGGTCGATCAGAGCGACGTGCCGGGGGCCATGCTCAAGAAGGAGGGTGACCCGGTGCGCCAGGGCGAGGTCATTGCCGAAGCCAAGTCCCTCTTCGGCCTGCTCACCTCGCGAGCGACAGCCACCCTGGAGGGAAC
>JAAXHN010000087.1 GCA_012270885.1 Acidimicrobiia bacterium
CCAAAACCGCGACACACCACTAGGAACAGACTGAGACGGCTGGATCCGGTGGGGAGAGCCGGCTGATCAGAGGCGCTGCAGTGCCTCGCCGTAGCTCTGGAAGTCGCGAGGAGTCTTCAGCGCGTCGGTCGAGATTATCTCTCTGACCACTCCATTCTGGTCGAGTACGTAGGTTGCCCGAGACGCCACGCCCATTTCGTCATTGAAGCACCCATACTCCCGGGCAGTCTGGCCGTGTGGCCAGAAGTCGGAGAGGATGGGAAAACCAAACCCTTGTTCATCCGCCCACTTCTGGTTGGAGAACCGGGTGTCGCACGTGATAACCACCACATTTGCATCGAGACCCGAGAGATCGTCGAAGTTGTCCCGGATCTCACAGAGCTCTCCTTCACATATGCCGGTGAAGGGGAAAGGAATGAACACCAGAAGCGTATTGCGGTTGGCCAAATCGTCCAACGTCACGATGTTGCCGTCTTGGTCGTGTAAAGAGAAAGGGGGAGCGGGTGCACCAACTTCTGCAGGCATTTTGGGTTCTCCCGGGTTGGGGACAGTAGTTGCCGAAGCTTACAGGACTACCAGATTGGATCGTCCAGTAACACCCGGGCCGCCCAACCCACGGGGTCGTTGATCTCCTCGGGCGTTGGGAATCCGTCGGGCTGCCATATGCGTTGAACCGCGGAGGGCCCGAAACGCTCCTCGACTTCAGCAAGGAAGAACTCCCCGGCGGCGATGGCTTCCGGAGAGGCGGTGACCATCGCTCCCGTAGGTATGGCCGGACCCGCAAGATCCAGGGCGCCTTCACGTTCTGATGAGATCGTGTCGAGTGCAGGAAGCAGCCGGGATCCCGCTTTGGCGACCAGCCACCGGGACATTCCGCCGGTCATGCCCAGAAAGGCGTTCAGGTTCTCACGGGCCGGCCCGGAGGCCGAGGAGTCGAAGAGGTCTGCTCCCTCGGCATCCAGATCCAGTTGAAAGATCGCCGAAGGGTCGTTTCCTATCGAGCCGAGTTGTTCCATAAGTGAGTCCGGCGCCAGCTTCAGGCTCAAGGCATAGGCCTCATTGAAAGTGCGGAAGAGGTCCGCCACATGCGGAAGGGAGAACACTGCCCGGTGGGCTGTCTCGTAGAGAGCCGCCCACATGCGTACCTGGCGACCGTCCACGGAAAGTTCATCAACCAGGCCTTCTATCACCGTAGCCACCAGGAGGGTTCGGTTAGAGGGCCCGGTGGGAAGTCCGGTCTCGCAAGCTCCGATCACCCGGCCGGACATCAGTCCGGCCATGGCCCCAAGTTGCGCGCCGGCTATGACCGGGCCCAACGGAATCAGCATCCCCCAAGGCTGGCCAGTTGCGCCCTCGCCCACCTGGGCCGCGAATGGTTCAACCACAGGTGCGAATTCCTCCACCATGGCATCTCCCCATTCCCGTGGACCGAGCGGGATCACTGTTGAGGCGGGTGGGAAGCTGAAGGGGGCGACTTCGGAGACTTGGTACTCGGCCAGCCTCACCAATTCGATAAGTTCTTCGGAGGTCCATGGATCGAGCAATTGAGGCTCTCCGGCGAGATGGCGGGATATCTCCCGGGCCAGGTCCAGATTGACGGGACCGGGCTGGCTGAACATCCGCATCAGCCGGGTGAAGAGATCTTCGCTCACCGCGCTGATTTTACGGCGGCTTCGGGCTAACTTCTCTGTGTATGAACATCCCTTTCCCCAGGTCCCGCGTCGCCGTTGTGGAAGATCGCATCGATGTGGGTGGCTTGCTGGAGGAGGTGGGCCATCCCCAGGCTGGGGCGGTAGCCTTGTTCTTGGGGACCGTTCGCAACCACTCCCCGCGCCGGGAGGGGGTAACCCATCTCGAGTATGAGGTTTACAGAACCCAGGTGTGCGGAAAGATCACTGAAATCGTCTCCGAGGCCTTACAGAGATGGTCCGTCGTGGCTGTTGCGGTGGAACACCGGACGGGTAGGGTGGAAGTGGGAGAGGTGGCGGTCGCCGTGGCGGTTTCCAGCGCCCATCGGGCGGAGGCCTTCGCCGCGGCTCGCTACCTGATAGACGAGTTGAAAGAGAGAGCGCCCATCTGGAAGAAAGAGCACTGGGATGGCGGCTCGGAGTGGTCACTGGGGTCCTGAGCGACTGATCCTCGCATTGGGGGGAATCCCGATTACAACTTGATATTCTGTTAAAACCCCTGCCGCGAGGTTGAAAGGAGCATCTGGTGACGGTTGTAGTGGAGAGAGGCGGGTCGGCGCCGGCGGCCGAAGTGCAGACCAGGACTGTCGCCCATCTTGTCAGGAACCGAGCCATGAGCACTCCGAACCTGGTGGCATTGCGCGAGAAGGACTTCGGGATCTGGCAGGAGATCACTTGGAGCACCTACTGGGAGCGAGTGCTGCTGGCGGCACATGGTCTGCTGGCGCTGGGAGTGGAAGTGGGAGATCGGGTCTCCATTCACTCGGAGGATCGTCCCGAGTGGGTGATCCTGGACGTGGCCGCGGTGGCGGTGCGGGGGGTAACCGTCGGGCTCTACCCGACCAACCCTTCCGCCGAGGTCCAGTACCTGCTCTCTGATTCAAGTTCCCGTATCCATCTGGCTGAAGATCAAGAGCAGGCCGACAAGCTGATGGAGGTAATAGACACCCTTCCGGAGTTGGGGAAGGTGATTCATGTGGAACCGCGCGGGTTTCGCTCCTACCGGGACGATCCCCGGTTCATCTTCTGGGATGACTTCCTGGATATGGGCCGCCGCCACATGGAGGAAAACCCGGTCGCGGTGGAAAAGCGGATGTCGGAGGCCCGGCCCGATGATGTGATGACTCTGGTCTACACGTCAGGCACCACCGGCCCCCCCAAAGGAGCGATGCTGGACAACGCCAATGTGGAGTTCTGCTTCGACGAACTCATTAACGCCGACAACCGCATGCCGAACAATGTGGGGCCCAATGCCGCTGACGAGATTCTGACCTATCTGCCCCTCTGCCATGTTGCCGAGCGCATCTTCTCCACTTGGACCTCGGCGGCCTGTGGCACAACTCTGAATTTCGCCGAGTCGATCGAGACGGTGCAGGAAAACTTGCGAGAAGTGCAACCTACCCTGTTTTTCGCCGTACCTCGTATCTGGGAGAAGCTCCACGCGGCGGTACTTATCAAAAGCAAGGACGCCACCTGGTTGAAGAGGGTGTTCATGTCCTTGGGCAACGCACTGGCCCGGGGGATCGGCCGGCACAGAGTCAAGAACGGGGGAAAGCACACCTTGTACAGCGGCCTGCTGTTCATGATCGGTTACCCGCTGGTGTTCCGGGCTTTGCGGGAGCGGATCGGTCTCCGGCGCTGCAGATGGGCCGGGACCGGCGCCGCGCCCATAGCCCCCGAGGTGATTGAGTTCTTCCACGGGCTGGGAGTGAATCTCTACGAATTGTACGGCATGACCGAGAACGCGGCCGTGGCGACCAACAACTTCCACGGCCGGATGAAGTTGGGGTCGGTGGGCGAGCCCTATCCCGGAATTGGACTGCGAATAGACCCTGAGACCGGGGAGATCCAGACCAAGCACGCGGGGGTGTTCCGCGGCTACTGGAACAAGCCGGAACAGACCGAGGACGCCTTCACACACGATGGCTGGCTGCGTACCGGAGACGTGGGGGAGTGGGTGGATAACACCCATGTCAAAATCGTGGACAGGATCAAACACATAATCATCACCTCCGGCGGGAAGAACATCTCACCCTCGGAGATAGAGAACAGCCTCAAGACCTCTCCCTATGTCAAGGAGGCAATGGTGATCGGGGATGGCAGGAACTACCTCACCGCCCTGGTGGGAATCGAGTTCGACACGGTGGGAGACTGGGCGACCCGTAGGAACATCCCCTACACCACCTATCGGGACCTCGGCGAAAAGCCCGAGGTGTTGGAATTGATACAGGGCGTCATCAACGAGACGAACTCGAAGTTCGCCCGGGTAGAAAACATCCGGAAATTCCGTATGCTCCCAAAGGAACTGGATCATGAGGATGGGGAGTTGACTGCCACGCAGAAACTGAAGAGGGAGTCGATGGAAGAGATGTTCGGAGAACTGGTCCTCGACATGTACTCGGTGGGGACCTGAGTGTTGTTTGCTATAGGGAAGAGGTGAACCCACCCCAATGACGGCCGAGGTTATGTCCGGGGTGATATTGGGTCAAGCCGAACACAGCCAGTTGGCCGGGGCTGTCGTCAGCGGTCTCTCGCTGGGAACCATCTACGCGCTGCTGGCCATGGGGTTCGTCATAATCTTCAAAGCCACCCAGGTGGTGAACTTTGCCCACGGCGCCCTGGCCACCGTGGGGGCATTCATAACTGCCGGGGTGGCTGTAGAACTCAATTTCCCGGGTCGGTTCCTTGACGTCCATCCCCTATTCGGATGGTCCATCTCGGTGATGACGGCCCTGGTCCTCTCGGCTTTGATGGGGATCATCCTGGAAAGGATCTTTCTGCGCCCGATGGTGGGGGAGGACCTGTTCTCGGTAGCCATAGTCACCCTGGGCATGAATGTGATCCTGATGACCATCGTCACCGACTACATAGGGCCGGATCCCCGCTCCATGGCCGATCCGTGGGGGGATGCGGTTGCGGATCTGGGGTTTGTGATCATAGCCCACACCGAGATCGCCCAGTTCATTGTGGCTGTCGCCCTGGTTCTGCTGGTGGCGGCCTTCTTCCGGAGCCGCACCGGGATCGCCATGAGGGCCACGGCCTTCGACCAGGAGGCGGCGCGAGCCCAGGGGATCAAGGTGGGAGCGATCTTCGCCATTGCCTGGGCGATCGGGGCGGTGCTGGCTACGGTGGGAGGAATCTTCGGATCGGTGTACCCCCGCCGAGTCGGGGTGTACTCCGACACTGCCCTTTTGGTGTTCCGGGCATTCCCGGCCATCATCCTGGGCGGGCTGGATTCGGTGGTGGGGGCGGTCATCGGAGGTTTGTCCGTGGGCGTGGCCGAGGCTCTGGCCGGTAGCTACCTCAACCATCCGTGGTTCGGAACCGGGTTCAGCGGGATCGTTCCCTATCTCCTGATGGTGGGGGTGTTGTTCATTCGCCCCTACGGGATCTTCGGCACCGAGGAGATCAGGCGAGTATGAGAGGCCGTCCGCACCTTTATACGTCTTATTCATCCGATCAGGCGTTGATGCCCACAGTGACCAAGAAGGTGGCGCTGGCGTTTTTCCTGGTTTTGGCGGCTTTGGCTCCGATCGCTTCCAGCATCCCGTTCTATCCCGACTTCCTCGGGCACAACGATTGGATGAAGCTCTTGTCCCATGTGTCGATTTTCGGGATCGGCGCTCTGGGCATCAATCTCCTGACCGGGGTGGCCGGCCAGGTCTCGTTGGGGCATGCCTTCTTCATGGGCCTCGGCGCCTACGTGGCGGTGGTCTTCGGGGCGCCCCCCGGCGACTTGTGGGGATTGGGTTTGCCCATGTGGATATGGCTCCCCCTGGCTGGGATCATCCCGGCGATTGTCGGACTGCTGGTCGGCCCGGCCGCGGTACGGGTCCGGGGTCTTTATCTGGCGTTCGCCACCTTGGGTCTGGTGTTCATCGGTGAGTGGGCGTGGCGGAATCTGAAGTTCGTCACGGGCGGGGCATTCTCCGGACGAAAGTTCCCCAAGTTCCAGTGGAGAGTATGGAAGGAAGAGGAACCGGTGGTGGACTTCGCCTCCGACGGGGAGTGGTTGGGATTCGAAATCACCGAGGAAGCCAAGATCTATCTCCTGATGCTGGGATTCCTGGTGGTGGCGACCGTGGTGGCGAAGAACCTGCAGCGCACCAGGACGGGTCGGGCCTTTCAAGCGATCCGGGACCGCGACATAGCCGCGGAAGTGATGGGGGTGGACGAGTTTCGCTACAAGTTGACAGCCTTCGGCATTTCATCTGCCTTCGCCGGGGTGGCCGGCGCACTGTTTGCCTCGTTCGTGGGACGCCAGATTCCCGAGACATGGGACCTGTTCCTGTCCGTGGAATTCATAGCGATCATTCTGATCGGAGGCGCCGGCACCGTGTCGGGCGCCCTGATGGGCACCGCTTTCGTGATCATCCTGCCCCGCCTGGTGCAGGACTTCACCGAGTGGCTCTCGGGGGTGATCGAAAGTGGGGAAGGGACCCTGGCCACTGTTGCAGATGTTGTGGTGGCCATCTCTGCTGATGACGGGGGATTGATAAACACAATCCCGGGGGTCGGTCCCGGCTTATCGGTGTTTCAACTCAACCAGGTCCTGTTCGGCTTGCTGATCATTCTGTTCATGATCTTCGAGCCCCTGGGTTTGTACGGCATCTGGGTCCGGGTTCGCAACTACTGGAAGGGGTGGCCGTTCACCTATTGATAAAGGATTTGGATAGGCAGTTCCTGGAAGGTTTTTCCCGCCGGGGTTCCTAACATTTGAACAAGCCAATGGAGAAAACCAAAACAAAGCAATTCAGTAAGGAGAGATCATGAAGTTCAAATTCAAGTGTTTGGCGATGGTCGTGGCGCTGACCCTGATCGCGGCTGCCTGCGGGGGAGACGACGAAGTCGAGCCCACTGCCACCACTGCTGCTCCGGCTATCACTTCTGCTCCGGCTACCACTGCCGCTCCCCAAGAGGAGCCCATGGACGAAGAGGAGCCCATGGACGATGAGGAGCCCATGGACGATGAGGAGCCCATGGACGATGAGATGGATGTGATGATCGCCACCGACATCGGGGTGGATCTCGATGCGGGCGTCATTACGGTGGGAATGCTTTCCGACCTGACCGGTCCCTTTGGAGGCTTGGTGGGCTTGGTCGTGGCGGGCGTCAACGCCTATTGGGCGGACGTCAATGAAGGAGGCGGCATCCATGGACTTCAAGTCGAGTTGGTGTACCGGGATACGGTGTATTCAGTTGATAACCACGTCCAGTTTTACGAGGAGCTAAAGGATGAGGTGGTCGTCTTCGGTCATTCCACCGGGTCACCGCATACCGTAGCTATTCGCGAGGACTTGGAGGCGGATGGCATCCTTGCCATTCCGCTCACCTGGTACTCCGGCTGGTCGGATCCGGCGCTGAATGCCAACCTCCTCTCCCATGGCACGCCGTACTGCCTCGAGGCCATGAACATGGTCAGCTACTTGCACGATGTCCTTGTTGCCCAAGGGGTTGACAGTCCGACAATGGCGGTAGCTTCCTTCCCCGGTGACTACGGACTGGACTCGACCGAGGGCGCCAAGCTCGGCGCCGCCGCGCTGGGCATGGATGTGGTTTATGACGGCTCGGGTACCTTGATTCCCGGCCAGGACAACGCTCCGATCGGCAATGCCATCGCTCAGAGCGGCGCCGACATCGTTTGGGTTACTGCCAACGCCGCCACCTTCACGGAGGTCTACGGCGCGGCTATTTCCCAGGGATTCGAAGCGTTATGGTCGGGTGCTGCGCCCACATGGAGCCCGGCTCTGGTGGCGCCTGATTCTCCCATCAAGGACGCTGTCGCCCGTGACTTCTACGGATCCATCTACTTCTCCCCAATAATCGAGAACAACCCCGGCACGGAGTTCTTGAGGGAACTGATGGGCAAATACGCCCCCGAGGTCCCGCTCATCGACTACGTAGTGGAAGGGTTCGTCGAGGCCATGATTCTTCATGAGGCTCTGAATGTCGCCTACGAGAACGGGGACTTGACCCAGGGTGGAGTCCTGGCGGCGGCCAAGAGCATCGAGAACATCGACTTCCGCGGCCTCGCTCCCAGCGAGAGTTATGTCGGCGGACCAAACGAGCGTCTGCAGCGACAGATCTGGATCACCCGTCCCGATCCGGATGCACTGGCGGCTGGCACCTCCCCCACGGGGATCCGTGTGATCGAGAGGGCGTTCACCCACCAGATAGCTGCCGATTACGTATTCGAAGAGGCTTGCTACAAGCTCTCTTAGAGGCATAGCGGCCCGGGCCGGCCCGTCCCGTTGGAGGTGGGTCGGCCCCGAGCCGTTTGCAGGACCCAAGGGTTAGCCCATGCTCGAAGTATCAAACCTGGAAGTCGTCTACAACGACGTGGTATTGGTGCTGCGGGGTATCTCCCTGGAGGCGCGGCAGGGGCAGATAGTGGCCCTGCTGGGCGCCAACGGCGCCGGAAAGACAACCACCGCGCGGGCGATAACCGGCCTACTGGACGTTCATGAAGGTGACATAACCAAGGGCGCCATCCGCTTCGAGGGCGAGGACATAACCCACACCCTGCCTTCCGACAGGGTACGGAAGGGTATAAGCCAGGTGATGGAGGGCCGACGCATCTTCGCGGAACTGACGGTGGACGAGAACCTGGCGGCGGGCGGCTACGTCAACCGGGATCGCAGCCTGATGCACACGGCCCATGACCGCGTAATGACACTCTTCCCCCCACTGGCGGGGAGACGCAGCCAGGTGGCCGGGTACATGTCGGGTGGCGAACAGCAGATGCTGGCTATCGGGAGGGCTCTGATGCAGACACCCAAACTGATGATCCTGGATGAGCCTTCCCTGGGTCTGGCTCCCTTGCTGGTGCAACGGATCGCCGACATCATCGTGGAGATCAACCGCCAGGGGACCGCAGTGCTGCTCATCGAGCAAAACGCCCACATGGCCCTTTCCATCGCCAACCACGGCTATGTGATGGAGAACGGCAAGATGGTGATGGACGGCGTCGCCGAGAAACTGCAAGCCGACGAGGACATCCAGGAGTTCTATCTCGGTCTTCACGCCGGCCAGCGGAAGTCGTTTAGGGAGGTCAAACATTACAAGCGTCGCAAGCGGTGGCTCTCGTGAGCGCCTCCAACGGGTCGCCACTCTTGGAAGTGCGCGACGTCAGCCTTTCCTTCAAGGGCTTGGTGGCGTTGGAGAAAGTCTCCTTTCATGTCGACGAAGGAGAGTTGTATTCGATCATCGGTCCTAATGGAGCGGGCAAGACTTCGATCTTCAACTGCATCAATCAGGTGTACAAACCCCAGGAGGGATCGATTCTCTGGAAAGGCGAGTCCCTGCTGGGCCTGAAGCCCAACCAGACCGCCGAGCGGGGAATTGCCCGGACTTTTCAGAACATCGAACTATTCGCCCACATGACGGTGATGGAGAACATACTCTCGGGTCGGCATGTGCGGATGAGCCATGGTTGGATCTCCGGGGCTCTTTGGTGGGGGAGAGCCAGCCGGGAGGAACTGGAGAACCGCTTCAAGGTGGAGGACATAATCGACTTCCTGGAGATCGAGCAGTGGCGGAGGTATCCGGTGGGGCTGCTCCCCTATGGCGTACAGAAGCGTGTGGAGTTGGGTCGGGCCCTGGCAATGGAGCCGGAACTCCTGTTGTTGGACGAACCAGTGGCCGGTATGAACCTGGAGGAGACCGAGGACATGGCCCGGTTCATCCTCGACATCCAGGACGAGTTGGGTATCACCATGATCCTGGTGGAACATGACATGAGTCTCGTTATGGACATTGCCGACCGGGTGATGGTGCTCGATTTCGGTCGAAAGATCGCGGAAGGTCCGCCCCAGGAAGTCCAGACCAATGTGGGTGTGATCAGCGCCTACCTCGGCACAACGGGTGAGGCACCGATACCGGAGTTAGGTTGACGGCGGGCTGACTCCGTCCCCGTCTGCCCCACATGAGGAAGTCCCCAACCATGAAAGCCGAGAGTCGGCTCGGGGCCGTTCGCAGTTCGATGACCTCCGCTCATCCTCAACATGGCGCACGTAGTCGCATTGGCCAGGTCCTTCGCTCAAGTTGACGTCTTCCATTAGTAAATGGTAAGACGGACGACCCAGGAGAGGCTGGCGTCACGCATTAGGATGCCAGCGGCGCTCCGGGGAAGAGTCTCCGGTTCGGCGATCTGGTGGACCGGTCTACCGTCCTCTGCCCGCAGACAACGAAGGCCTAGGTGTCGCGGTTGGTCAGGCGCCAAGCGGCGGGAAGCAGCAGGCCGGCGGCGTATGCCTTGATGGTGTCACCTAGGAGAAAAGGCACGACTCCCTTCTCGACGGCTTCCAGTAGCCCCCACTGGTAGGTTGTCATTAGCCCTATAACCCCGAACAGGTAGATGACCAGGCTCCCCGTCAGGAAAGCGGTGACCGCGCTGGGCACCCGCCGATCGTGACGGCGTTCCGCCAGCTTACCCACGAGGACGGCAGCCACTACAAAGCCGAATAAATAGCCACCGCTACCTCCGAACAGAACCTCGGTTCCTGAAGCTCCACCCGCATAGAAAGGTAGGAAGGTGCCCAACAGTAGGTAAACAAGTTGGCTGGCGCCTCCGGCCCACATTCCCAGGGCGGCGCCGGAGAGGAGTACGGCGAAGGTCTGGCCGGTGATGGGTACCGGTGTTAGGAACGGAATCGGAATGGTGATCTGGGCGAAGAGAGCGGTCAGCAGGGCAAATCCCACCACCTGGATCACCCAGACAGCGGCTGCTGGCAAGGCTCTTGGCCTCAGTGGAGTGCGGGCTGCCAAGACTTCGTGATGGGGGGTGAAAAACGCCATTGCCGCTCCTTTGGGTTGCCGATCTGGTCTCTGGCGGGTTGCCGGTTTGACCGCGGTCCTCTATTCAAGGTTACCGGACCAGCGGGCCCTCCTTAGCCTGAATCCACCGTTTTGACT
>JAAXHN010000088.1 GCA_012270885.1 Acidimicrobiia bacterium
GGGCAACGAGCGGGAGTGCTCCGCAGGGAGGGCGGGGCACCGATAGCCGCATCCTCCGGGGCCCGGAACCCTGGGCCGGACCTGTGGTATGATGCCCTTCCGCTCAGGCGATTCAACCGGGAGTCCTCTCACGGAACGCCACTCCATGGATTCAGCCCAAAAAGACGACCAGGGCTCCGACGAGCCGATCCGGGAACCCCGGCGCCATCCCTGGCTGTGGCTGGTCTATCTGCTCCTCTACGCCGTCGCCATCCCCTGGTACTGGCCGGCCGGATACCGGGGCCCCCTGATTCTGGGACTGCCTCTCTGGGTGGCGGTCTCGCTGCTTGCAGTGCTGGTGCTGGCCGGATGGACCGGCTGGGTGATCTCGCGCTACTGGAAAACCGTCGGGGAAGAAGACTCCCATGGGGGCCAGTGAAAGCCAGTTGACCTTCGGTTGGGGGGCGTTGACGGTCATCGCCCTCTACCTGTTTTCCACCATCGGGGTGGGTTGGCTGGCCCGGCGCAGCAGTCGGGGCCACAGCCTGTCGGACCACTACCTGGCGGGTCGGTCCCTGGGCTTTCTGGCTCTCTTTCTCACCCTTTACTCCACTCAATACAGCGGCAACACCCTCTTCGGCTACACCGGAATCTCCTACCGCATCGGCTTCAGTTGGACCGCCTCCATCCTGTTCATGTTCTCGGTCATCGCCGGGTACCTGCTGTTTGCGCCACGACTGGTGGCCCTCTCCCGGAAAAAGAAGTTCATTACCCCCGGAGACTACATCGCCCACCGCTTCGGCTCGCCCCGGCTCACCCTGCTCGCCACCCTGCTGATGATCTACGCCCTGGCCAACTACACCCTGGCCCAACTGAGGGCCATAGGCGCCGCCGTCGAGGGCCTCACCAACGGATCCGTACCCTCCGCCTACGGCATCATCACCCTGGCCGTCATCATGGTGGTCTATGAGACCCTGGGAGGGATGCGCAGCGTAGCCTGGACCGACATGATCCAGGGCATCCTGCTGCTGTCGGGTTTCCTGATGCTTCTCTTCATGGTGCCCGGTCTGGCCGGCGGCCTGCCCGCGGTGGTGGAGCAGCTCAGCCGCATCGACCCCGCCAAGGTAGAGGTGCCGACCCTGGAGGGATGCATGAACTGGATCAGCTACGTGTTCCTCTTCGGGTTCGGGGCGGCCATCTACCCCCAGGCCATTCAGCGCCTCTACGCCAGCCGATCCACCCGGGTGCTCAAGCGGTCCCTGGCTCTGATGACCGTCATGCCCTTCACCACCGCACTGATCGCCATGATCTGCGGGGTGACCGGAAGCATGGTGCTCCCCGACCTGGCGCCCGGAGAGACCGACCAGGTGCTGGCCCGGCTCTGCAGCCTCATCATGATCCAGTCCACCGAGGGGTATTGGCTGGTGGTCCTCATCTTTGCGGCCGCCCTGGCGGCCCTGATGTCTACGGCCGACTCGGCCCTGCTCTCAAT
>JAAXHN010000089.1 GCA_012270885.1 Acidimicrobiia bacterium
GGGGGACGGAATCGGCGAGATCGCCGGATAGGAGATCCAGCCCGCCGTCGAGTCGGTGGGTGGTCCCAGTCTCCGGGGTTGGTAAGAGGCCCCTGTTTCGCTCGTAATGATCCGTCCCGTCGCCGGGGACGGGGGGCAGCTATTCACGATTGTAGGAATGTGCAACTCAAGCCGTTCGCGTTTGCCTTTGTGAAGTCGGCAGCAGGACACCCACCAGACAGAAGCCGAAATTCACCAGCAAGCCGATGACCCCGGCATGGAATCCCCAAACACGGGGATAGCCCAGCCAAGTCAGTCCCAGTCCGACCAGCAGCCCCGCCACCATGCCCGTCAGCACGGTCTCGCCGCGGAGCCGCTTCCAGTAAAGGCCCAGGAAAAAGCAGGGAGCGATCTGGATGAGCACCTCGAACTTGAGCTCGAGGAGGCGGATCAGCGTTTTCTCGGTCCCGATGGCGATGACGACCAGCAGGGTGACGATGATCCAGGAGCACCACTTGCCGACGGAGGTCAGTTCGGCCTCGTTGCTTTGGGGACGGAAGTAGACCTGGTAGATGTCCTTGGTGACCATGGAGGAGATTGAGAGCAGGGCCGAGTCTGCCGTCGACATCAGGGCCGCCAGGGCGGCCGCGAAGATGAGGACCACCAGCCAATACCCCTCGGTCGACTGGTTCATGATGAGGCTGCAGATCCGGGCCAGCACCTGATCGGTCTCTCCGGGCGCCAGGTCGGGCAGTACCACGCTTCCGGTCACCCCGCAGATCATGGCGATCAGTGCGGTGGTGAAGGGCATGATGGTCATCAGAGCCAGGGACCGCTTGAGCACCCGCGTAGATCGGCTGGCGTAGAGGCGCTGGATGGCCTGGGGGTAGATGGCCGCCCCGAATCCAAAGAGGAACACGTAGCTGATCCAGTTCATGCATCCCTCCAGGGTCGGGACCTCTACCTTGGCGGGATCGATGCGGCTGAGATGCTCCACCACCGCGGGCAGGCCGCCGGCCAGGCCGGGCACCATGAAGAGAAGCATCAGGAAACCCGACAGCAGCAGGATGCCCTGGATCATGTCGGTCCAGGCTACGCTGCGCATCCCTCCCAGGGTCTCGTAGACGACCATGATGATAGCCAGGGTGATAATGCCGTAGGCCGAGGGTACGGCTCCGTTGGTCAGACCCTCGACTGCGGCCCCTATGGCCCTTAGTTGGGCCAGGGTATAGTTGGCCAGGGCGTAGATCATCAACAGGGTGCTGAGCAGGGTGAGCCGGGGCGAGCCGAAGCGGTGGGCGATGTAATCTCCGGGCGTAATGAACTTCTTCTTTCGGGAGAGGGCCACCAGCCGTGGCGCAAACAGCAGGTACCCGGTGATCACCGAGAACATGAACAGGATGGAGGCGGTCCAACTGAAGCCGATCCGGTAGGAGATCCCGGTGTAGCCGAAGAGGGTATTGCCGCTGTATTGAGTGGAGTAGAGGGTGAGAAAGAGAGCCAGAAAGCCGAGGGAACGTCCCGCCAGGTAGTGGTCCGACAGACTGTGGCCCCGACTGCTCCGCCTCGCCAGCCAACCGACACCGATGGTGGAAAACAAATAGAGGGCAATGACCGTCAACGCCCCCCAACCGAAGGTCAACTGGCTTTCACTGGCCCCCATGGGAGTCTTCTTCCCCGACAGTCGTCCAGTAGCGAGAGATCACCCAGCCG
>JAAXHN010000090.1 GCA_012270885.1 Acidimicrobiia bacterium
TCGGTGGCGTTCTCGCCCGGTGGGTCCACGGTGGCATCGGGGTCGTGGGATGGTACGGTGAAGCTGTGGGACGTGGCCGCGGGAACGAACACCGACACTTTCGAAGGGCATACGGACGGAGTTGCGTCGGTGGCGTTCTCGCCCGGTGGGTCCACGGTGGCATCGGGGTCGTGGGATGGTACGGTGAAGCTGTGGGACGTGGCCACGGGAACGAACACCAACACTCTTGAAGGGCATACGGACAGAGTCGCTTCGGTGGCGTTCTCGCCCGACGGGGATCTGCTGGCTTCCGGGTCGGAGGACGGGACCATCGGGCTCTGGGACGCGGCCACGGGCTCTGGCACCGCCATACTCAAGAGACACAGGGCCACCTCGGTTGTCTTCTCCCCCGACGGGGCAACCCTCGCCTCCGTGTCCAGCGACGGCACGGTACGTCTGTGGGACGTCATGGCGGGAACGGACATCCCTCCACGACTCAGAGAGGATGGATCCGGGATCCACTCCGCGGCGTTTTCCCCTGACGGGGCAACGCTGGCTACCGGATCGGAGAACCATGCGGTCCAGTTGTGGGATACCTCCGAATGGAGGAGACCCCGTCCATTCAGGCTGGAGAGGATATCGGGCGACGACCAGCAGGCCGCGCCCGGTACCGCCTTGGCAAACCCTTACGTCGTAGAGGTAAGGGATCAGTACGGTCTCCCATTGCCGGGTGCTGTGGTAACGTTTGCCGTCACCGCAGGTGGGGGCCGACTGGGCGGACGCTCCGATGAGGAGACCTCGACCACTGATGCCCTTGGCCGGGCCGAGGGGATCCTCACGCTCGGTCCCACGCCGGGCCTCAACACGGTTGAAGTCTCCGTCTCCGGGCTCGTGCCGGTGACTTTCGATGCACTCGGCGTGGGAACCATCGTCCCCAGGGAGGACGACTACCGGACTTGGCACCTGCCCGAGAGGGCCATCGTCCGCCTGGGCAAGGGACGCCTCAGTACAGGTGCAAGGGCGGCCGTCTTTTCTCCAGACGGTCAGAGCCTTGCCGTGGTGAGCACCATCGGTATCTGGCTGTATGAAGTGGCGACCTTTCGTCCACTCGCCATGTTCCCCACGGAGGAGACCAGGTTCGGTTCGGTGGCGTTCTCTCCCGATGGATCAATGCTCGCTTCCACCCCGGACGATGGCGAAGAAGGGATCAAGCTGTGGGACATCGCAACAGGAGAGGTCATCGCTACCCTGGAGGGGCGTACTGATTCCCCGGCGGTGTTCGCACCCGATGGGAAGATCCTTGCCACAGGGTTGAGAGGAGCCGTGAAGCTGTGGGACGTTGCTACCGGAGAGATCAGGACCATCCTGGAAGAGGAAGAGACCTCGGCTGGAGTACGGGCGTTGGCTTTCTCGCCCGATGGGACGCTGCTGGCTACAGGGACAGGCAACGGCACGCTCAGGCTTTGGGAGGTGAGATCGGGCACCAGACTCGCCACTCTGGTGGAGCTTGGGGGCGGGATCCGGTCCGTGGTGTTCTCATCCGACGGCACGATCCTGGCTTCCGATTCAGGGGGGACGGTAAAGCTGTGGGAGGTGGCTACGGGCACCCATACGGCCACCCTGGATCCGGCAGGAGAAGTCATGGCCTCTTCGCCCGTGGGGGGGCTACTCGCTACCGCTGGATTCGCCGCTGGCTTCGGGATCAAGCTGTGGGACCTGGCGACGGGCACTCAAACCGCCACCTTGGAGGGACATGCAAACTCGGTTTCCTCCCTGTCTTTCTCGCCGAGCGGCACCACCCTCGCTTCGGTCTCTCGGTGGGACAATACAGTCAAGGTGTGGGACCTGGCGACGGCGACCGCCGCCACTATCTCCGGGCATGCGGAGAATGTCTTTGCCCTGGCCTTCTCTCCGGACGGGACGATGCTGGCTTCCGGGGGGGCAGGGACTTGGGGCGGGTACCACGACGCCCTCAACCTGTGGGAGACGGCGACAGGAGCGCAGACCGCAATCCGTGACGCCCACAGGCGGCCCATCAACGTGCTGGCCTTCCTGGCCGACGGGTCGCTGGTTTCGGGGTCGGGGGACTGGACGGTCAAGGTGTGGGAGGTGGCAACGCGAACCAGGGCCGCCACCCTGCACACTGGGGAGATTCTCCTTGCCCTGTCGCCCGACAAGACAACCCTCGCCACGGGGACGGAGGGTGGCGACGTGAAGGTGTGGGACGTGGCTACGGGCACCAATACTGCCATCCTGGATGCCGCCCTGGAGGGTCATGAGGGATTGATCTGCGTGGCCTTCTCGCCCGACGGAGGAACCTTCGCCCTGGGAGGGGAGGATGATGGCGCCGTGAAGCTGTGGGAAACAGCCACGGGAACCAATACCGCCATCTTGGAGGGGCATGCGCATGGGGCCTACTCTCTGGTCTTTTCTCCCGATGGGTCAACCCTCGCCTCGGGAGGGGGTTTCCTGGTCAAGCTGTGGGACGTTGCATCGGGCACCAGTACCGCCACCCTGGAGGGGCACGAGTATGTGGTCAGCTCGCTCGCGTTTTCCCCGGACGCTACCATCCTCGCCTCCGGATCGTGGGACCGCAGAGTCATTCTGTGGAGTGTCGTGAGGGAAGCCAGGTTCGCCACTCTGGAGGGGCATCCGGCCAGGATCAATGCTGTGGCTGTCTCCCCTGATGGGACAACACTCGCCACGGGGTCGGGTGACGGCACGGTCTTTCTGTGGGACATGCAGTCCGCACGACCCAAAGCCCAAACCTTGAGCAAGGTCCTTGGCGACAACCAGCAGGGACTGCCCAATGCCGCGCTGACCGATCCGTTCATCGTCAGAGTGAGAGATCAGGACGGGGTGGCATTTCCCGGGGCAGCCATCACCTTTGTCGTTACCGCCGGCGATGGGACCTTGTCTACAACCAGCACCAGGACCGATGCCTGGGGCTTCGCCGTCAGCAGGCTGACCCTTGGGAGCCATCCGGGGCGGAACACGGTCGAAGTAGCAGTGGCGGACCTCGATCCAGTGACCTTCACCGCCACCAGCAAGGCACCCCCCGACTTCGACGGCGACGGTGAGGTCGGCTTCGCGGACTTCTTCCTCTTCGCCGAGGCCTTCGGGGGCGGCGACCCCCGCTTCGACCTGGACGGCAGCGGCACCGTCGACTTCGCCGACTTCTTCCTCTTCGCCGAGCAGTTCGGTGAGCCGGCGCGGGCCAGGCTGGTGGCCCTGGCCCGGGAGCTGATCGGCCTGCC
>JAAXHN010000091.1 GCA_012270885.1 Acidimicrobiia bacterium
ACGCTCGCTCAAGCCGCCACAGCCCTCCAAACCTACCCAACCCGCCTCTCCCAACTCGAACGAGGCATCCACCACAACCACCAACTCGCCACCCGATACCACCAATGGCTCACCACCCACCAAAACTCGATTTGACAAAAATAGGAGCATCGGGGGACCATCAAGCGTGCTGTGTTGGAGCGGATGGCGAGGTCGGATTCTTTGCCTTATCGGAAGGTACGCCAGGATTCCTCCAACCATCATGGTCGGATTTCAGTCTTCAGGATGTTTCCCGCGCGACCCGCGAGAGCCGGTGGCTGATTGATCTCTGCAGGACAGCACTCTCAAGGTAGATCGCCATCAAGTCTCGGTAGCAAGCAACATTGGTTGGATCAGGCGTAATCGCTCTTCGCTCCTCCTGTTCCGGGGGCCGAGGATCCTCTCCGGAGAGCATTGCCTTAGCCAACAGCGCCGCGCCGAAAGCGGCGGCGGACGGTGGTCCGAGACGCAGCGGCCTGCCCAGCACATCCGCCAATATCGAGACCCACACAGGACTCCGCGATCCGCCTCCGATAATCGACCAATCGGTATCGGTATTGATGACCTCCCCGAGTCCATCTACGCAGTGGCGGAGGGACATGGCCACACCCTCAAAGACCGCTCGTGCGAAGTGCGGCAGGGAGTGGGCGGCGCTCACACCGAGAAAGTCCGCCCGCAAGTCAGGATCATATAGCGGCGAGCGTTCACCGCTCAGATATGGATGGAAGATAAGACCTTCAGCGCCTGGGCTCACGGTTCCCGCCATCTCATCCATCAGTTGATACCCATCGCCGCCTTGCCAGCTTTCCCGTGATCGGCGCTCCGAGAGGAATACCTCGCGGAACCACCTGGCGCTGGCAGCCCCCGATGTGGTGGCCATAACCGTGATCCACTCATCCCGATCCAGGTAGGGATAGTTGAGAATGCCGCGTTCGGTTGTCGGACGCTCCGCGACCGCAAGAACGTTGCCCGACGTTCCCAATTTGATGAGAGTGTCGCCGCTGCTCCAAGCTCCCGAAGCCAGAGCCTCACACATAGTATCCCCGGTACCGACTGCGACGGGGGTGCCTTGCCTGAGACCGGTGAGCGCCGACGCCCTGGCGGTGATCCGTCCCAGTGGCTCTGTTGACTCTCGTACCCGCGGGGAGTTTCGGATCGGAGACCAACCCAAGCGGTCAAGCAATTCAGGGGACCACAACCCGGCCTTGACATCGTACATCTGAGTACCGGCCGCGTCGTAGGGATCGGTGCCCAGCTCACCAGTCAATTTGAACGCCACATAATCCTTGGTGACGGCCCAAGTTGTCGCCTGGCCCCAGGACTCGGGATCGTTCTCCTGTACCCACATGAACTGGGAGAGTGTCCATCCGGCCATTGGGGGGTGGAGAGTCAGTTCCAAGACCCGCTCTCCCATCTCCCTCTGCAAGGTGCGAGCTTGGAGCGCGGCCCGGGTGTCCGACCAATGGATGACAGGTCGGACCGGGCTTCCCAATGCGTCGAGCAGCGCGGCGTTGTGAGCGGGTCCGCAAACAGCAACGCCTTCGACCCGGTCAGCATCAAGATTCCCTTCCCTGAGGCAAGTCCTGATAGCGCTCACGACCGTTTCATACCAAACATCGGCCTTAACGGCAGCCAGACTTGGACCTGGTCGATCTATCTCGTACGGGACTTCGCCAAAAGAGACCTGTCGATGCTTCGAGTCAGTCGCCAGAACCTTTACAGAACCCGAACCGACATCGACGCCGATCGTCACCTTCTCCCCAATGTTTCTGATCATGCTGGTAGGCTCAGTACCGCATACGGTCAGCGCCGATGGGTCGGGTCAAGCCGGTGAGAGTTGCCGCACCGCTATGTCGAATGTCATGTCCGCCGGTGGAGCCGCTTCCAGTTCGAACGTGAATCTGTCCCCGCGGTAGAAGGCCTTTGTGAACCGCAAGGGCCGACCGTAGTCCCCGTATCCCAAGCCGTGAATCTCAAGCAGGGCTGCGCCCACTTCGGTATTCAGGAGGGCTGCATGCATCTCATTGGCCAAGGTGGCTGAGACCGTGTCCCGCACGGTCACCACCTTTGCTCCTACAGCTGTCATGGCCTTGGTGAGCGAACCGGTTAGATCCTGCTCAAGGATCATGGAATAGCCGCTGGGGACGAAGGTCTCGTGAAGGGCAACCGGCTCGCCGGCCACCAAACGCACTCTCTTTATACGTATCGCCTGGCCCGATCCCATTTCCCGGAGAGCGGATAGAACATAGACCGGCGCCTGTACGAGATCGGCAATCAGGACCCTTGTCGAGTGCTGGAGGCCAAGGCTATCCATCGCAGCCGAAAAGCTCAATTTGGTGGAAAGCCCATGGTGGATTCGCTGGGAGTTGACGTAGGTGCCCATTCCTTGCTTGCGGAACAGGACGCCCGACGCCACGAGACGATCCACCGCCTTCCGAGCTGTCATTCGACTCACGTGGTAGCGTTCGGCAAGGACCACCTCGGAGGGGATCTTGTCTCCGGCACTCAGTTCGCCTTGAACTATCAGCCCTTGGATTCCTTGTTCTATCTGGATGTAAAGAGGGATGGGAGAACTGCGATTCAGCATGTATCAAGAGCGAAGCGTCTTCGGTTAACGAGCATAGCAGTCCATCTAGTCGGTGAGAAGGACGCCGGGATTCAGCACCGAGTTCGGGTCGAACTCCGCTGCGACTCTCTCAAGAACCCCAACAGCGCTGTCACCGATTGACGCTGGAGTGAATTCGGCCTTGAGTCGACCCATTCCGTGATGGTGACTGAGTGATGCTCCCGCCGCCGTTGCCTCCTCCATGATCCTTCGCCATGTCTGCCGGTAGAGACATTCGAGTTCATCGACGGAGGATGCTCTGACAAAGAGTGTGAAGTAAAGAGCGATTCCTACATCGAATACATGCGAGAAGTGACACCGCACCCACTCCACGGAACCAGCAATCGCATCTACCACTCTTCTGTAGACGGTTGACGCATTACTCCAGAGAGCCGACACCTCGGATGTATCGAGTATCACGTCTGTTCCCCACGACCTGGGGTTAGGTCACCTCTGGAATCCCCCACCCATTGAAGGGGCCAACTGTCCCCTCGCCGAGCGGCCAATTCCTGGTGATCGGTCAATAGAGAACGAGACTCGACAAGATCACCCAACTGTGCGGAGGACATCACCTTATCGCTCTTTGCCAACATCCATTTCGACCAGTTTTCGGACCTTGCGGGCGGACCGGCCACCCTCGAATTCCGACGCCAACCAATGCTCCAACAACTTGTCCGCAACCTGAAGCCCGACGATCTGGGCCCCCAGAGCGAGGATCTGGGCATTGTTGCTCTTGCGAGCCCGTTCGGCCGAGTAAGGATCGTGACAACAGGCGGCCCGCACTCCGGGAACCTTGTTGGCGGCGATGGCCATTCCGATTCCGGTCCCGCAAACTAGGATCCCCCGGTCGATCTCTTCTTCAGCAACCGCGGTGGCGAGTTGCCTGGCTACGTCGGGATAGTCGATCTCCTCGGTCGGACCGGAGCATCCGAAGTCGACAGGTGTGTGTCCCAACTCCATCAATCTGCGCTTGAGGTGCTCTTTCAACGTGTACCCGTTGGCGTCGCTCCCTATCGGGATTCTCATTGATCACCACCCAACAGCCTGACAACGACTCTTCGAGTACGGGGGCCATCGAATTCGAGGAAGATGACCCGCTGGTATTTGCCCAATGAAGGACCGTCTTCGGAGTGGTGCAACAACGCGCTGGTGCCGGCGAATGAGCTGAGGAGGTGCGCTTCCGAATTGGGATTGTTCTCGTCGAAATGCTCGAAGGGACCATACCCTGCTGGCCATCTCTTGGCGAGTTGTATGTAATCGCGAAGCATCGCGTCGTCACCCGGGCCGAGCACTAGCCCGACCGTTGTGTGGGGGGTGTTTATCAGAGCCACTCCCTTTCCTGATCCGGCCAGCGCCTCCGTCACCAAATCGGTTATGTCGACGGCATCGAGATGTGCCCTGGTATTCAGTTGTAGAATGCTTTCGGTCATGACCACACACTCCCTTCGAGTTGTTCAAGATGGGTGACGATGGATCCAAGGAGTCGTGCTGCCGTTACACCGTCGACAACGCGGTGATCCGCTGAGAGCGAGAGAACCGCGGTGGGCCGAATAGTGATCTCACCGTCGATCGCAACGACCTGTTCCCCGGTCTTTCCTACCGCCAGAATGAACGGATCCGGTTGGTTAATGATGGCGTGGAATCTATCCACTCCGAACATGCCCAGGTTGGTGACAACCATGGATCGGAGTCCGTGATCGCTGGAAACCAACCTCCGTAACCGGGCGCGCTCAACCGCCTGTCGGAGTCGGTCCCCGATGTCGGCCAGACCCACGTCAGTCAGGTCGGCTAACACCGGCACCATGAGACCCTGATCGGTGGCCACGGCCACCCCGACCGACACCTCCTCCCGTCCGACCAATCCGTTCTCCTTGAAGGAAACGTTCAGGTCAGGATGTTCGGCGAGAGCCAGCACGCACGCGGCCACCACATAGGAGGTGACACTGTGACGGGGAGTAGATCTCCCGCGGTGGGAGACGACGGCCGTCATGTCCACTGCCATGTCGAGATAGAAGTGCGGGACGGTTTGCTTGCTGACTGTGGTGGCGCGGGCAACCGCTCTCTGTAGCCGCCCGAGCCGGTGGAATCGAGGGGTCTTCCTTGCTCTGTTACGGGAAAAGGCCTCAACATCGTCAGCAGATACTTTCCCATCCACGGCGGACAAGACCTCGGGGATGTCGATGTCAAGTTCCCGGGCCCTTCTTCTCGCCAACGGAGAAGCGCCTTTAGCCGGAACACCTGACCTCGCCGATCCTTCCGGAGAGCCCGTAGTCGGCCTCACATCACCCGGACTCGGCTCCGCCTTTCCGTCCGTTCCTGCATGGAGCGGGACCTTGGACCGCTCGACGAGCATGGTGCCGACCCGTTGTCCTGGCATAACGGGAGAGTCGGCGCCGACCAGGATCTCCCTGATCACCCCATCTACGAACGCCTCTACTTCGACTTCCGCTTTCTCCGTGTCCACAATGAACAGAACGCTTCCGTTCACAACCGGGTCACCTTCATCCACCTGCCACTCAACCAGTCGGGCCTCGGCGATCGCTTCCCCGACCTGTGGGACCACGATTGCGATGAGGGCCATTCTCCCATCATCCATGGATCACCTGTCTGATAGCCTCGACAATGCGCTCTTCAGTGGGCACCGAAGCCCTCTCAAGCGGAGGAGAGAACGGAATCGGCGTGTCGTTGGCGGCGAGGCGGGCTATGGGGGCATCGATGCTGTAGAAGGCGCGGCGGATCACTTCCGAGATGACCCACGGGCCCCAGCCACCGCGGGCAGGATTCTCCTCCACAATCAACAACCGATTGGTCTTCTCGACCGACTCGATCACCAGATCGATGTCGAAAGGCACCAGTGTCCGGGGGTCGATCACCTCGACGGAGATGCCCTCGCCTTCTAGCCTGGAGGCGGCGTTGAGCGCATGGTGAAGGACGACATTGTTGGCTACTACCGTGATGTCCTGACCCTCCTCTATTACCTTGCCCACTCCGATCGGCACCAGGTACTCCTCCCCCGGAACCTCTCCGACGCTCGTCTGTTCGTGTTGGAGGGCCCGTCCCCGGCTTCCGTACAGATGCTTGTGGACGATGAAGAGGACGACATTGTCATCACGGATCGAGGACTTCAGAAGGCCCTTAGCGTCATAGGGATTGCTTGGGGTGACGATCTTGATCCCGGGAAGGCCGAAGAAGTAGCTCTCCATCGAATTGGCGTGCTGGGCGCCCCGCCCCGAGGCTCCCGTGGGCAGTTGTAGCACCAGTGGTATCTTCACCTGACCGCCGGACATGTAGCGGAGCTTCGAAGCCTGCTGGATCAGCTGATCGGCGGCAGTGAAGAGGAAGTCGCCGTATTGCATGTCTACCACGGGCCGTAAACCCTCGATGGCCGCCCCGATGGCCAATCCGAGAAAACCGTTTTCGGAGATCGGGGTGTTTAGTACCCGGTCCACTCCCATGTCTTCCGCCAACCCCAGGGTCACCAGGAAGGCCCCCCCTACCACGATGTCCTCTCCCATAACAAACACCCGGTCCTCGGCAGCCATCTCTTCCCGTAGCGCCTCACGCATGGCTTCGACTATCGTCAAGGTACGGTTTCCACCCACCCGGACAGCCGGGGGGGCGGTGGTCAGATCAGGCATAGACATAGGAGAGCCTCTGTTGGACATCCGGGTACGGCGACTGGTGAGCAAACCCTTGCGCGGCGATGAGTTCATCCTCTACCGACGCCTCGATGGCCGCCAATTCCTCCTGCAACACGCCTGATTCTTCCCGCAGACGATTACGAAAGGCGGGGATCGGGTCTGTTTTCAACCAAGCTTCGACCTCTCGATCGTCCCTGTAGGCGGCTGGATCATCACGCTTGTGACCGTCCCTTCTGTAGGTGAGGCATTCCACCAGTGAAGGACCGCCGCCTGCCCGTGCCTGGTCGACAGCCACTTTGACCGCCTCGTAAACCGCGAGAGGGTCATTGCCATAGACGCTCACTCCGGGCATGCGGTAGGCGGCGGCCCGTTCGGATACGTATTCGTTCTTCATGTACTCGGAGATGTGGGTGGTAGCCGCATAGACGTTGTTCTCACACAGAAACACCACGGGAAGCTCCCACACCGCGGCTAGATTCATAGCCTCGTGCAACTCGCCCTTGCTGGCAGTCCCATCACCGAAGAAGTTGCATGTCACCCTGCCGGTGCCCTGTCGCTTGGCTGCGAGGGCAAGACCGGTGGCAATAGGGCTGGAGGCCCCGACGATGGCGATGGCGGGCAAGGCTCCCACGGACCAGTCGCCTACGTGAAGCGAACCGCCCATGCCTCTGCACACCCCTCCGGCCCTCCCCATGAGTTCGGCGAGGAGCCCTGCCGGATCTACGCCCTTGGCCAGGGCTTGGCCGTGACCTCTGTGGGTCAGAGTGATCCGGTCCTCCTTGTCCAGGGCGACCATGGTCCCGACCAGGGTGGCTTCCTGGCCACGGCATAGATGGATAGTCCCGGGAACCCTGCCCCTGAGGAAAAGATGGTTGACAACCGTCTCGAATTCTCGGATGAGGAACATCATCCGGTAGACACCCTTCAAGGTCTCGGTTGGCAGAAGGTCGATTGGCCCCACAGCCTGTTCGGGCGGTATTCTGAGTCGCGACACTGTCACTGGCACCCCATTCTCGATTCCGATTCTCTGAGTACTTCCCCGATACTACAAGGTCTTCTATACAAGTATAGATAACCCCCCGGACCTGGATGATTGAACCTCGACACCTGCAATTGCATCATCCCTTGAGGCCTGATCGGGCGATGCCCTCGATGATCTGACGCTGGGCAAGCAGAAAGACCATCAGAACGGGCAGGATGCTCAGAGTGGTTGAAGCCATCTGAAGGGCGTAGAAGGGAGTCCCGTCTACATCGGTGTACTGGTCGAGGGCAACCGGGAGAGTGAGCAACTCCTTGTTGCCCGCCGTGAATACCAGGGGTTCAAGGAAGGCGTTCCAACTGGCGAGAAAGGTGAGTAGCGCCAGGGTTGCGAGGGCCGGCCGCGCCAGGGGGAGGGCCACACGGAGGAAGACTCCCAGGGTTCCCAGACCATCGACGCGACCCGCGTCCTCGATCTCTGTCGGAATGGAGAGAAAGAACTGTCGCATGAGGAAAGTCCCGACCACCGCGGGAGCTCCGAACACCGGCTCGACTATCAGGGGAAGATGGGTGCCGATCCAGCCAAAGCGGCTCATCAGCGCGTACAGGGGAACGATGATCACCTCGGTGGGCAAAAGCAGTGCACAGAGGAGGAGCGGGAGAACCAGGAAGCGACCGGGAAACCGAAGCTTCGCGAGGCTGTAACCGGCCATAGCCGACACTGCAACCGTGCCGGCGACATTCAGGACTCCAATGTAGATGCTGTTGAAGTACTGCCGGGCCAACGGGGCGCGCACGAATATCTCCCGATAGTTATCCCAGAACAGGGGCTCGGGGATGATCTCAGGCGGGAAAACGAAAATGTCGAACTCGGGTTTAAGGGAACTAGACACCATCCAGACCAGGGGCAGAAGAAGGATCAGTCCGCCGATGGACAGGATCACCACGAGTGCTATCCGGCCCGTTGAGAGTCGGTTAGCGGTCAAGGGGCTCCTCATGTTCATCCGCCCTCAAACACCCAGCGCCGACGCAGGACGAACTGGATCACGGTCAGAGCGAGGACCGCCGAGAACAGCACGGTGGCCAGGGCGCTGGCATAACCCATGTCGAAGAGTTGGAGGCCTTGAACGTAGATGTAATAGGACATGACGGTCGTCTCGATGCCGGGGCCTCCCATAGTCAGCAGGTGTATCAGAGCGAAGGTCTTGAAGGAGGCGATGGTCAAAAGGACCGTGACCATGAAGGTGAAGGGCGCGATCAGAGGCACGGTCACGTAGCGGAAGCTCTTGATCGGGGAGGCGCCGTCCACCCTCGCAGCCTCTACCAACTCGGAGGGGACGGTTTGGAGGGCGGCCAGGAACAGGACCATGGAATAACCGAGTGTCTTCAGCACCTGGACGGCGATGACTGAGACCAACGCAAATGTGGGGCCCCTGAGCCAGGGAATGGGAGAAGCGCCTGCCAACTCCAGCAAGGCATTGAGGGGTCCGTTGGGCTGGAGGATGAGACGCCATACGATAGTCCAAGCCGCAAGGCTGATCACCACCGGCATGAAGTAGGCGGCGCGCAATGCTATCGACACCTTGGTTTGCCGATTCAAGGCGACGGCAAGCCCCAAGCCCCCGAGGACTGTCAGAGGAACGAAACCGGACCCGAAGAGCACTGTTGTTACGGCGACCTCCCAAACCTCGGGGTCCCCCAACATCTGCCGGTAGTTGGAAAGGCCGATGAAATCGAGTTCTCCGAAGATGATGTTCCAGCGAAACAGCCCGAATGTAAGCACGGCTACGAGCGGTCCCAGCACGAAGACGAAGAATCCAAGGAGCTGGGGCGAGACGAAGAGCACGCCGGCGATGGCTTCCCGCTGGCGGAGAGTCATGAGCTTCATGGGCAGATGTGGTTTGGATCGCCACCCACCGGTTCGCGCGCCACCCTCTGAGTTGGAGTAGCGCGCGAACCGGAGACGGTCTGCGACATTGGGTGCTGGCCTAGCGAGTCATGAGGGGATCGATGTTGCTACAAACCGCAGCCATGGCCTCGGGGACATTCGCATCCTCTACCCACACCTGTCGGTCGAATACCACCTTAGCCTCGCGATCGACAGCTGCGTACTGGGGGTGGTAATACTCGAGTTCAAAGCTCTCGGCTTGGAGCGACGGTATCACAGCCCTTTCGAGTTGCTCGTCGGTGAACCCGGTCGGGAACTGGGTCAGAGTCTCGAGGTTCTGCAACGAACGGCGGGGTGAGGGCGTATTGATCGAGAAGATCGCCGCATTCTCGGGCGTCAGAGTGTGGACGACAAACTGCGCACCAAGATCGGGATTCTCCGAGTCCTTCCAGGCAACGATTCCGTTTTGAGCCAATGAGGGCACGTAACCGGCCGGACCATCGGGCGCCACGGTGACATCCCAGCCGAAGGGGACCTCGCGGAGCCGTCCAACGTAGTTCTGTCGGGCAAGGGTCATTCCTATGTTCCCTGCGGCGAAGTCTGCCGCAACGCTGGGGCCCGGGTGAGCGGCGTCTACAAACACCATGTCCCAAACCAACTGGGTGGCCTCGATGGTTTCCGGACTATCAAACAGACACTGTTTCCCATCAAGTGACCAGGGCCGCGCACCGTAGGGAGCGTAAATCTCGATGAGGTTTCGCCATCCAGGGGTGTACAGACCGTTGTTGAAGTAGAAGCCGTACTCGGCCGCGCCGGAGTCAACCAGTTGCTTCGCTATGTCCTTCAGCGACTCCCACGTCCAATTGCCCTGTTCCTGCAGTTCAAGGGGGATGGGAATCCCCGCGGCCGCGAAGATCTCCGTATTGAAATACAGGACGTTGTTGGCGTTGGTGAAAGGCAGGGCGACGAGTTCGTCTCCGTGCATCCATGGACGCAAAGCGTCCTCCGGGAAGTCATCGAGATTGAAACCTTCCACCTGCTCAATGTAGGGGAGCAGGTTGACGAGCCGCCCCGAGGTGACGTACTGCGGTCCGACAGAAGCGTTGATCCATGAGACCTCGGGCGGTTGATTGGCTGTCAGTTTCACGTTAAGGACATCGTGGTAGCGCGGATACGGTTGGGTTTCCACCGCAACCTCGATAACCCGATCATTCTGGGCGAGGAAAGACGCGATGTACTGGTCGTAAGCCTCCTTCATAGTGGCCTGGAAATACCAGTTCTGGAAAGAGATTGTCACATCTCTTGGTAGGGGTTCCGTGGTGGTTGTCACCGGAGCGGCGGTCGTGGTTGTGGCTTCCTCAACGCTTTCAGGTGCAGCGGTTGTGGTTGTCTCCTCCTCTGACGCGCATGCAGCCAGGATGAGACTCAGGATCGCCACCAGGCCAACGATCCGGTAGCGCTTAGAGACGCTCGGTGCTTTGACGCTCATGTTTTTCTCCTCACTGGTAAGCCCCTGCTGGAGGGACACGGGGTGTCTATACCCATCTACTATATATGTATGTACCTGTCTAGTGTATCCCCAGCATCAAATAAGATTCGCAACCGAGATGGGTTCGTTGCGACGTATCGAGAGGTATCCCGCTTCCACCACGGCCAGACTTCCGAGTTCCCATTCTCCTGTGGTGGGAAAGTTCGCGCCTAGGACAATGTGCCGGGCAAATGCTTCCAACTGACGTGCATAAGGCCGAACGGGATCTGACAGCAAGCTGTCTTCCTGCAGTACGGCGCCTCCCTCGTCGATTACAGTCACTTGATCGCCCTTCAGAGTGCACGAGCCCCGCTCACCGAAGATCGTTATTCCCTTGAGGGCATCGGGAGCAGCCATTTCCGAGGACTGGATGAGGACAACGGGGACTCCTGACCTCATCTTCATCACCGCGGTTACCGTTGCTTCGATCTCGCCTTTGGTGAAGCTACTTGTGCGAGAGTCCACCGCGTATACACTTTTGACCTCCCCAAATAGGGCCCGGACCTGCGCCACGCGGTGGATCCCTTGCAGCATCCAAGTACCCGTTCCACCACGCTCGGGATCCGTGAGCCATGCCCTCCGCCCCGGATAAGAAAACTGGGGTGCTCTAAACCCCCACGTGGCAGTTACCGAGACTACTTCTCCCAGAAGTCCATCGTCCAGAATCCGCCCTAGGCATCGGGTTGGGTCGTCGTAGACTTGATGCTCGGCGACTCCCAGGGCGAGTCCCGCTGCTTCAGCCCCCTGGATCATCTGTTTGGCATCTGACAGGTCGCTGGCTATCGGCTTCTCAACCAAGACGTGTTTGCCCGAAGCGATTGCCTCCAAGGCCAGAGCGGCATGGGAGTCATGAGGTGTGCAGATGTCAACCACATCGACCGAATCGTCGGCGACAACCTCCCCGAAATCGGCAGTTGATTTCGCGACTCCGAACCGGTCGGCTACTTCCTCCAACTGCGACTGATCTGTATCGCAAACCGAGGTCACCTTCACCCAGGTGTCAACCTCCTCCGCGGCTTCAAGATGACGAATCCCCGCCCATCCGGCTCCGACGACCGCAAACCGGACTGGTCTGCTCGGGTGATTTGTAGCCATTCGCGGGATGAACTCGCCGAGAGAGTGGTCTATACACATATACACCTTAGTGATATTCTCGGAAAGATGACCTGCGCAACCTCCCCTCAGGACTTCCAGATCCGTACCATCGCTCCCGGAGTGCTGGTTCTTCGTCACCGCCACGTTGAGGGAAACACCGGAGTGGTAGTGGGCTCAGAGGCGGCGGTGGTCATCGACACCGGCCCAGGGCCGGACCACGGAGCTTTGATCCGTTCTGTTCTCCTGGAACTGGACGTCCCCTGTGTCGGGACGATTCTCACCCACGGGCACTGGGACCATGTGCTCGGCGGGGGGTTCGGCGCCGTCACTATCGCCCATGCCAGAACCGGATACCTCATGAAGGCCGCTTTGTCAAACATGTCCCGCATTACAGGACGGCCGAGAGGTGAGATAGAGGAGAGTCTTCCGTGGCCGACCGCCGACGTTTCAAAGTGGCAATCGATTGACCTGGGGGATAGATTGGTAGAACTCATGCCCACGCCAGGGCATTCGCCGGACAGTATCTGTGTGTTCGTCCCGGATTGTGGCATCTTGTTTGGTGGTGACACCGTGGTTACATGCATCCCGCCGGTGTTTCGGGACGGTAACAGCCGCCAACTGGAAGCCACCCTGGCTACTTTGACCGGCAAGTCGGGATTGTCCGTCATTGTTCCGGGACATGGACGCATCGCGACGGAAGATGGCGTATTAGACGCTCTGAAGTGGCCGCAATGGTACATACAATCCTTGCGTACCGCCATCTCCCAAATGGCGCCGGCTTCCGAGGAAGCTCTGTTCAGGGTCCTGACTTACGACCTGTACATCGGCGACAGATTCAATCGACGCCTTCACAGGATGAACTGGCGGCATGAGTTAACGATCCGGACGCTCCTCGCTGAGGCCAACGCCTCCCCCTAAGTCCAACCCCCCGACATCTCAGCATGGCTGTTAGGCTGTCGGAGGTGCTTGAGGAGCCCACAGAGGAGTCAGTTTCGATCCTTAAGTGAACGCTGGTGTAGGCGGTTTCGGATGGATGGGACGAGAACGCATCGAGGGCATCCTGGCCAACTTCGAGAACACCACCACTCCCGTGGTGCGTGAACCGCATCCCGAGGCATACGACCAGACCGTCCGCAAGTTCTAAGCCGCGGGGAAGAACCTCTCCCGTCAACATGCCCGACTTGGATGGTGGATAATGGCGGTCGGCGACCATTCATTCCAGTTCGAGGCCGGGCACTTCGAGACCCGGGCCCTCAGTGTGCTGGTCCGGTGAGCCTGCTCCTGACGATCTCGGTGGCAACGGTGTTCTCCGACTCCCGCCAATCGGTGTAGCCGAGTTTCCGAAGCCGGGTCCAGTGGTTCTCCAGTTCCTCGAGATCGGTGAAGGTCCAGATCTCCAGATGCTCCTGGCGGGATTGGCCGCGGATCGACAGCGGACCCATCCGGGTGGCGCAGGATTGGATCGAGACCGAAGCCGCGTTGTCCCAACTGGCGAGCAACCGGTCCCTGGTTTGCCTGGTGGCCTCGTACCAGTCGGGCCGTGGACGGTAGGTGTGTATCCATGTGATCACTGGAGTTGCTCCTCCAATCGGTCGAAGGCGATCGGACGCCCGATGAGATGGTAAGACGTGGTGAACATGAAATCGTCCTGGATCTCGTGCCCGTGCATGGCTTCTGTGAGGGTCAGAAGGTCGGGCACCTCCCACAGCGCCGCATGGTCCCAGTCCGAGGTCCCCGCGGTGTCGAAGCGGCCGAAAATATCGATTCCCAACTCCACGTCGTAGGCGAACGCCACATCGCAGTCGCGATCGTAAACGGCCCGCTCCTCGGGCGTGGCGCGGTGCCAGGCGTCGTTCCAATCCCACAGCGCCAGAAACCCCAGTCCCCGCTCGAACGGTCCTTCTCCCAGCGAGGGGGGAAGGTCGCGGAGGCCCACGATCCACTGCGTCCGTCCGAACATCCACCCCCAGCCTGCATTCACCAACTCGCTGATTCCCCGGTGTGCCTCATCGAGACCCGGCGCTTCGAACAGGCCGAACCCGGCGGTCTCCCCGAAGGGCTCGGACCAGTAGATGGTCGGCGTGCCGGTCTCCCGCCGACCGGCGATGTGCTGGGGGTCCAGCAGCCAACCGGCGTCGCCGAGGCCACGCAGAGTCCGCGACACCTTAGCGATCGCGCCCGGCAGCCGTAGTTCGTCGGCGATGAAGGTGACGCCTGTGGTCATTTGAGAGATCCTTCCGTTCTGTTCCTGATTAAAAACCTCTCCAGCATGATCCCCAGAATCGCGGCCGGAATCAAGTTGGTGAGGGTGAGCGCGGAGAGCTGGTCCCAATGCGTCCCGAACGAGGTGATGCGCGACGCCAGGAGCAAGGGGACCGTGGTGGCTTCCTGGAAGGTGAGCATCAGGGCGAAGAGGTATTCGTTCCAGGCGAAGACGAAGGCGAACAGCATCGACCCGACCACCCCCGGAAGCGCCAGCGGGAGGGAGATGCGAAAGAAGATGCCGGCTGCCGACGCGCCGTCCACCCCCGCGCTCTCCTCCAACTCCAATGGCACCTGCGCGAAGGCGTCGCGCATGATCCAGACGGTGAAGGGAATGGCGAACCCGGTGTAGGCGATGGTCAGCCCCACCTGGGTGTCCAGCAGGCTGAGATGTCGGAACATCAGGAGGAAGGCCAGCACGATGGCCACCGGCGGAAGCATCCGCTGGGAGATGAACCAGAAGGCGATGTCCTCGTTGCGCCAGAATCGCCACCGATATTGGAAGCGGGTGAGTCCGTATCCCGCCGCGGCGCCCAGCATGGTGGCGATCACCGCACTCCCCCCCGAAACTATCAAGCTGTTGGTGATTGCTCTGATCACGTCCGCCCGGGCCTCGGTCAGCAGCCACCGCCAGCCCTCCAGGGTGGGCATGAAGTCCACCCAGGGCAGGTAGGTGGGGTTCACCACGATGTCGAGCTGGGTCTTGAAGGAGGTGATCAAGATCCAGTAGAGGGGAAAGAAGGTGACGAAGGCCGCCGCCACCAGGAATGCCCGGGTGATCACTCGACCCTTCATTCGTACCTCGCCTGCACCCGGCGCATGACATACAGCGCAAGAAAGCTGACCCCGATAACCACGAACAGCAGGACATAGGCGGCCGACGCCGCATACGCCAGGTCTCCCTGCTTGGCACCGACGTTGTAGACGTAGGCGGTCACCGATTCGGTGGCGCGTCCCGGGCCGCCGCCGGTCACCACCCGGATGATGTCGATGATCTTGAACGCCTCCAGGGCGCGGATCAGGATGGCGGTGATGCTGACCGGCAGCAGGAGCGGGAACACGATGTGGCGGAAGATCTGCCACTCCGAGGCGCCGTCCACCCGGGCCGCCTGCATCGGTTCTCCGGGAATGCCCTGCAGACCCACCAGGATCAGGAGCATCATCAGCGGCGTCCACTGCCAGGTGTCCACCAGGATGATGGTCCACTTGGCCACGGCCGGCGAGGTGACCCACGCCACGGCCGGAAGGCCCAGGGCCCCAAGCATGTCGTTGATCGGCCCGAAGCCCTCGCTGAACACCATCCGCCCGATGATGAAGCCCACCGCGATGGGGCTCACCATCATCGGCAGGAGGAACAGGACGCGCATCAGGCGCTGTCCCCGAAGGCCCTGGTTGAGCGCCACCGCCAGCGCCAGGCCCAAGGTGTACTGGATCGCCACGCCGCCGCCCACGAAGATAGCAGTGTTGACCAGCGTCTCCAGGAGTGCTTCGTCCGAGAAGATGCGCGCCCAGTTCTCCAGGCCGACGAAGCGAAGCGGCACCCGCCGGAAGAGATTGACGTTGGTGAAGGTGAGGCCCAGCGAGAAGACCAGGGGGAAGATGCTGAGGGCCAGCACCGCAGTGGTGGCGGGTGAGATGAACCCGCGCGGCGCAAGCCCGGTCCGTCCCAGCGACCTGCCGGGACGGACCGGTGCGCGCGCTGCTTTAGATGTCAGCCGGTGAGCCCCAGGGCCTCGCGGTAGATGCGGAGTTGTTCGTCGCGACCAAGGCGGTCGGTGATCTCATTCCACTTGTCCGCGGCCTCATCGAGGGCGTCCTGGGCGCTGGCCTGACCGGAGAGAGCCTCCGACACTGCCAACTCCAATGCGTCCTTGTACTCGGGGAAGCCGGGCAGGCGCATGTCGAACACCGCGTTGGGGTGATCGAGCGACGCCCGGATGGCGTCGGTGTAGGCCTTCGCCTCGTCCTCGGGCCATCCCGCACTCACCCACAGGTCCACGTCGAGGGTGGCGGCGGTACCCGGGTTGACGCCGGTGCCGGCGGTCACTGCCGCCTCGGCCAGGACAGCCGGGCTACCCAGGAAGGAGGCCAGGTCAAAGGCGGCCGCAAGGTGGTTGGATGTGGCGGGAACCAGGTTGAACCATCCACCAAAGCCTAGGAACGGCGCCTTGTTGGGTCCGTCACCGGAAGCCCACTCCCCGGTGACCGGGTCCCAGTACTCGTCGGCGCCGGGGGCGGGGCCGTATCCGACCGCTCCCTCGACCACCGAGTCGGGAGACTTGGACATCGGGCCGATGTCTCCCCACTGGATGTCCTGTGCCGCAAGGCCGCCCACGAAGCTGAGGGCGTTCTCGATCCAGCCGAAGTTGAGCATCCCCGGAGGACCGTACTCGATCACGGTTCCCCAGTCCTCGAGAGCTCGGACGAAGCCCGGATTGTTGATCCGGGGCTCCATGGTCTCGGGATCGAAGAAGAACCCGGGATCGTTGGGCGCCTTGGCGTATCCTGCCGCCCGGGTCATGAAGCCGTTCCAGCCCTGGTTGTTGCGCATCGGCAACTCGACCAGGCCGTATCCTTCGTCCTGTTCGGACCAGTCGTTCTCGGTGAAGAACTTGGCGATCGCGGCGTACTCGCTCCACGACTCGGCCGGACGGAGAGCATTGCCGGTGGCCGCCTCGTAGGCGGCGGCGTGCGCCTCGAAGGCATCCGCGCGCCAGTAGTACATCAGGACGTCGCCGTCCCAGGGCATTCCGTACGCAACCCCGCCGAACGACAACTGGTTCGACCTGAAGATCGGAAGGATGCCCTCCCAATCGGCCCGCTGTTGGGCCCACTCGGGCGCGGCGGCCATGAACCCGCCGCCCATCAGGTCGCCACCCAGGTTCGAACCGATGTTGATCACGTCGGCGATGAAGGTGTCGGTGGACAGCGCCGCCAGCACCTTGTCGTTGAGTTCCCCGAAGGGAATCTCGTCGACCCGGACGGTGGCGCCGGTCGCGGCCGCCCATTCGGCTGCCTTGTCCTTCATGTAGTCGAGCTGGCCGGCCGGGCCTGCCACCACAACCTCGACCCCGTCGAAGCGTCCGGCCGCGGTGCCCGGGTCGGGGATGTTCCCGGGGGTGCCGGGATCGGCCATCTCGGGTTCCGGCTCGGGCTCGGGGGCCGCGGCCGTAGTGGTCGACTCGGCGACCTCGGCGTCGCCGCAGGATGCGGCCACCAGAGCCAGGATGGCAAACAGTGCGGTCCACAACCGCAGGTGATGTTTCACTGTGTCCTCCTTGGTATTGGGTTCATTTCTCGTTTCTTACGCTCCGCACGACCTTCATCAGCCTTCTGGCGATGGAGGGGTCGACCGGGTTCCACCAGGTGCCTCCGTATTTAAGTGAGCTCCCCACGATCGCGCCGTCCGCCACAGACAGCAGTTCCGCCGCGTTGTTGATGTCCAGGCCGCTTCCCACCAGCACCGGAAGCAAGGTGCCGGATTGGATGGCGCGGATCTCGCCCGCCTCGGTCGGAGATCCGGTGCGCTGGCCGCTCCCGATCAGCACGTCCGCGTCGAAGAACTCGGCGTCGCGGGCCTGCTCCTCCACCGATCGGTCCGCGGTGATGGCATGCGCGCCGAACTTGACGTGGACATCGGCAAAGATCTTTACCTCCCGCGCTCCGATCGCCGCCCGGTGGCGAAGAGCCTCGCCGGCCGGGCCGTTGATAATCCCCTCGTTGGCCACGTAGGCGTTGGCCCACTGGTTGGCCCGCACGAACCGAGCACCCACAGCCTTGGCGATGGCCAGAGCGGGTATCACCCCGTTGGCGACGCAGGTGATCCCGATCGGGAGGTCCACCGCGTCGCGGACCCGCAGACCGGCCGCGGTCAAGGCCGCCACCGTCTCGGCTCCGATCGCTTCGGGCCGCGAAAAGGGAAGGTCGAAGGCGTTCTCGACGATGATCCCGTCGATTCCCGCCTCCGACATGGCCACCGCGTCCGCCACACCCGTTGCGTAGATCTCCTCCACCGGTTGGCCGTCGTACCGGGGCGCCCCGGGTAGAGGAGGGAGATGTATGACGCCGATGATCGGTTTCGGTTGATCGAATACAGCCGCCAAAGGATCCGGCTTCTTGGGCAGCAGGGAACTCATGAGCAGTCCTCCCGTCGGTTCCGGAGCAGTGGATCGATCTCCGCTCTTCGCGGAAACGAGGCCAGCGCTCCCAGGCTTCGGCAGGCCAGCGCTCCCACCAAGACTCCGACCCGCAGCGCTTCGACGACCCCCGAACCCCGGGTTCTGGCCCAGATGTATCCGGCCGCGAAGCCGTCGCCGGCCCCGGTCGTGTCCACCGCCTCCACCGGATGGGCGGGAATCCGTCCCGTCGTCCCCTCCGAGCGGAAGACGATCCCGTCGGACCCTTCGGTGATCACCGCGTGGCGACCGCCGAGCGGTCCCGACAGGACATCGAGCGCGCCATCGGCTGACTCCGCCAAAAGGTCCCGGCTACGGGCATTGGCGATCAAAGTGTCGGCGCCGGTCGTCACCGAAGCGATCTCGACCGGATCGTCGGGCATGCAGGCCGGTTCGAGATCGATCGAGAACGGGACGCCGAGGGTGCGCCACCGGTGGGTGACCTGCGCCGCGGCGACCAGATCAAAAGGCGCCGTATGACCCCATGCAGCGGGTCCCGGCGTGGCTTCGGCGGGGTACAGGCCGGGCGTGACCGCCACCACCATGCGCTTTTCCGGCGAGTCGTCGGTGATCAGCGACATGGTGAAATAGGTGTCGATCGAGGGGTCCGCCACCACGCCGGTGGTGTTCACCGCTTCCTCATCGAGTGTCTCCAGCACCATGGAACCGAAGGCGTCCCGGCCGACCCGGGCATGGAGGGCCACCTCCGAACCCAGCCGAGCCAGGGCGACGGCCACGTTGAGCGCTACCCCGCCCGGGCTCACCACCGCCTCCTCGGTGTGCACTTTCTCATCCGGCTCGGGCACCCTGGGGACCGGGAGGACCAGGTCGACACAGGCGTCACCCACCACGTCGATCATGGGAGCTGCAACTCCACCCGGAAGCGGTACCGGTCCGCCCGGTACCAGAGGCGCACCCACTCGACCGGGCACCGGGACCGATCGAGAGAGAGGCGGGTGGCGAGGAGGAGAGGCGATCCCTCCGGCACATCCAGCAGGTCAGCCCGGACTCGGTCGGCCCGAACCGCTTCGATCGTCCCCTCGGCGGTGGCCGGATGTGACGCGGTCCGTTCCTCCATAATCCTGTAGAGCGACTTGTTGTGAAGGTCGGCGGTGGTGAACTCGCTGTTTCCCAGGACCCAGGTCGGCAGGTATCCGTGTTGGAAGGCCATCGGGGTGTTGTCGGCGAGGAGGAGACGCCGGACCTCCACCAGGTCCTCACCCTCGGCGCCCAGCGCCGACGCCGCTTCGGAGGGTCCGGGAACGACTTTAACCGAGAGGGTGTGAGCGGAGGGGAGGAAGCCACGGTCGGCCATGTCCTCGTGGAAGCCAGCCAGACGGGTCACCGGCTGTTCGAAGCTGCGTTGGGCGACAAAGGTGCCCCGCCCGGGAATCCGTTCGACCAGGCCCTGGTCGCCCAGCCGCTCGAAAGCGGTGCGGACCGTGATCCGGCTGACGCCGAAGAACTCGGTGAGTTCGTTCTCGGTCGGCAACTGTTCGCCGGGCGCCCACTCGTCCGCATCGATGGCCCGTCGGAGCTGTTCCTTGATCTGGAACCACAGCGGGAGAGGGCCACGTTGAAGGTGTCTGTCCAAGCCGCCCATGGAAGATCATTATATTATGACAAATGCCGCGGTGGGCGGGCGCGGAGGGTGCGCTGATCGTAGCCTTCGGAGCGATCGCTTGATATCCGTGGGGTCCTCCCTCGGCGGTCTCCATGGTCACCGAGACGCCTGCCTCCTCGAGCCGTCGGACGTATTCGATGTTCTCGTCCCAGGAGACGTGAGGTCGCCGACGCTGATCCATGCCGGCAGGAGGCCGGACACGTCCGATCGTCGTGCCAGCCCTGCGTATTCGGGCATCGTGTCGCCGCCGGGTTCGGCGTTCAAGGTAGCAGGACCAGGCGAAGTGGTTGGAGCCATTCGACCAGCCCAGATGCTCCCTGCGTCCGATGTCGGTCCTCACTGCGGTGCGGTCGTCGAGCATCGGGCAGGGAAGCAACTGAAGCAAGTGTGACATGGGCGATGCATAGGGTCGGCCAAGTGGCAAAACTGGTTTGTTGTGCGGACCACCGTTCGATCGGACCCACCGCTACGCTGAGCAAGCGATGGCTAAGGCTCACATCAATCCCGCAGTCTTGCGGTGGGCGGCAGCACGCGCTGGCACCGAGTCAGCCGACCTGGCGGCTGCCTTCAAGAATACGCCCGATCAGGTTGAAGCATGGCTGGCAGGTTCGGCCGCACCTACGTTCGTCCAAGCCCAGAAGCTTGCCACTCGACTGCGGGTTCCTTTTGGTTACCTTTTTCTGGCCGATCCGCCCGCGGAGCACCTCCCGCTCCCTGACTTCCGCCGGGTGCATGGTGCTGCGCCTCGGGAACCTTCAGTCGATCTCCGTGATGTATTGGCGGATGTGCTTCTAAAGCAGGACTGGTATCGGGACTATCGCCTCAACGCCGGTGATGGTCCACTGCAGTTTGTAGGGCATTTCTCACTCCAGTCGCCCGTCTCCGATGTGGCCCGACACATCGGCCGGAGCCTCGACTTCGAGTCTGCTGTCCGCCCACAGCCGAACCGGGACGACTTTCTCAAAGCCTTCGTCAGCCAAGTCGAAGAGTTGGAAATCCTGGTAATGAGGAACGGTGTGGTGCGCAATTCGACGAATCGTCCTCTTGATCCGGAGGAGTTCCGCGGGTTCTCCGTGGCTGATCCGCTTGCGCCCGTGGTTTTCGTTAACAACGCCGACAGCAAAGCGGCGCA
The DNA here is from genome assembly GCA_012270885.1 of Acidimicrobiia bacterium. Classification (GTDB taxonomy): domain Bacteria; phylum Actinomycetota; class Acidimicrobiia; order Spongiisociales; family ZC4RG35; genus Bin76. The sequence goes on from JAAXHN010000091.1 coordinate 20,947, forward strand.
GGCGTTCACTCTGGCTCACGAGTTGGCCCACATCTGGATTGGTGAGGGAGGCATCTCGGACGCCGACCCCGCCTTACCGGGGGAAGCCTCACAGGACATCGAAGCGTTCTGCAACGACGTGGCTGGAGAACTCCTGCTGCCCTGGCGCCGTATTGCCGACAGGTGGAACATGCGCACCGTGCCACTGGAGCACTGGATAGCGGCTGTTTCCTCAGAGTTCAATGTCTCAACCGTGATGGTCGCCCGCCAACTCTGGGCACGCGGGGGCATCAGCCGTGAAGAGTTCTTCTCCTTCTATGAGACCGAGCGGGCCAAGTGGACCTCTGCCAACAGTTCAGAGAACAACGGAGGCAACTTCTACTGGAATGTCCCGATCCGCAACAGCCGACTTCTGACCCGGATGGTCCTTCGAAGCGTGGCCGCATCAGAGACTCTGGTGCGTGACGCTTCTCACCTCCTAGGTGTCAAGCCTGCCAACTTACCCAAGCTCCAGGATTCGATGGGCGGACTGTAGTGCCCCTCCGCCTGCTTGATGCAAATGTCTTCATTCAAGCAAAGAACTCCTACTACAGCTTCGACTTGGTACCGGCATTCTGGTCGTGGCTGGAGATCCAGGCAACTGCTGGCGCCTTGGCATCGATTGATCTGGTGTACAAAGAACTGAAGGACGGATCAGATGAATTAGCCCGATGGGTAAAGGATCGGCGCCAAGCCATCTTTCATGTCGGCTCCTCCTCACCAGTCGTTGCCGGCCATATCGCCTCCCTCTACACGTGGGCGCGAGGAGAGGGATACAGGGAGCATACGATCAAGGACTTCATGGCTTCCGCCGATCCATTTCTGGTGGGAACCGCGGCTTCACTGGGCGCGATGGTGGTGACGCAGGAGACCCCGGCCGGCAACAGCAGAAAGAAGGTTAAGATCCCGGACGCCTGCGTTTCTCTTGGAGTCTTGTGGGAACCCACCTTTGACATGATGCGCTCCCTGGGGGCGAGGTTCACGTAGTTAGAGGGAACAGGTGGCCGCTCTGCACCAGAGCACAATTCCAAAATGGCGGTACGAGGTCTCCGAAGTCGCCGTGGTTGTGCATCCGGTATCGATCAGTGCGCTAACGGCTACGGCGTGCCTGGTGGCTAACGTGATTCTTCGATTATCGCGCCGGATAATGTGGCCTAAGCCATAAGTGACGAGACGGACGACTGCTGAACCATCCTGATCGGGGTTTGGCCACGGATGTGTTGTATCGACTATCGCTCCGGGCCCACCCTCGCCTTCTTCGACCAATCGCTAGCCCTCTAACCTCCACCCCAGTACAAAACAGAAAGAGATCCCCTCATGGCTCGAAGTCCCACGTTCTACAAACCCCCACCAGAGGACCGATGCTTCTTCAACATCGTGGGAGAAAGCCACCGAATGGACTCCATACAGTACCTCATCAGGCGAGCTAAACGCAGGAACAGAACTATGACGGAAGGGTGGACAAAGGCTGGCGTGATTTTCTGGCTCATCCCAGAGCCCACAAACCGATACGACCCGAACGCCATAAGGGTATGCGCTACTCCACACGGCAAACATCATGTGGGTTACATCCCTGGTGCCGCCGCCGAATGGTGGGCTGGTCTCATCCAGAAACCCATCTCTATCAGAGGCACCATCGTTGGTAAGCAGCGCCGATGGGGTGTCAAACTGGATGTGGACGAGTTGAAGGGCGCCAAACTCCCGCGCCGATGGGATATCGAACCGGACTGATATGGGTTCCTTGTCCCAAAATACAGCCTGCGACCAGTGACTCAGCCACCCAAGCTGACAAGGCCCTATCCAGCCTCTTCTAGCATTTGTCAGCGAGGTTCGCTGAGGCAGGTCTCTCCATCAAAACGCCATGACACAGTTGCTCAGACTCCTCGTTCTCCTGTGCTTGTTCACCGCGGCATGCGGTCCGTCGTCCACCACGACGACGGTGTTGGAGCCGGTGGCTGATCGGCTGCCTGCCGATCCTCTGGCGCCGACGGCGGATTGGGTGGTCGGAATCAACGCGGCCGGGTGGGACTTTCACCGCCACCTGGTGGGCAACTCGGTGTCCAGTCCCGTCAGCCTCGGTATGGCCTTCAGCCTTAGCCGGGCCGGCGCATCCGAAGACACCGGAGCGGTGCTCGACGGGATATTCGGGTTCCCCGAGATCGATCTCCACCCTGCGGCCAATGCGGTCGACCTGATGCTGGCCACCGCCTCGGCGGAACCGACCACCCTGGAGGTGGCCAACCGTCTCTTCCCCGACGACGAGTTCTCGCCACTGCCCGAGTTCTTGGAGAATGCCGGCGCCCACTACGGAGCAGCGGTCCAGCCGATCGACCTCGACGACGGCGCTTCGGCGGCCGAGACCATCAACGGATGGGTATCGGACACCACCCGCGGTTTGGTTCCCACCATCGTCACCGAGCAGGTCGTCCAACGTCAGGAACTGGTCCTGGTGAACACGGTGTACCTGAAGGCCGACTGGGCAGAGCCGTTCCTCCCCGAGTGGACCGAAGACGGCCCATTCGCCACCGGAGACCGCCGCGTTGTGACAGTGCCTTTCATGCGCGACCGCGAACCGGTCCCTCGTCGCTTCGTCCGACTCGAAGGCGCCGACGCGGTCGAGCTCCCATACCAGGGCGGCCGGTTGGCCATGTGGCTGATCCTACCCCACGACCCCGCTGGACTACAGGCGGTCGAGGAATCGCTCGACTCACAGGACCTGACCGGCCTCGGGGTCATTGCCCAACAGGGTCTTGTCGATATAGCCATGCCCAAGTGGGAACAGAACCTGCCGCCCACCAACCTGTTCGAGTGGCTCTGCCCTCTGGGGTTCTGCGCTGGAGCGCCCTTCGACGGCATCGCTCCGGGAATCTTCATCACCGCCGCTCTCCACGGCGCCAAGGTGATCGTCGACGAGAAGGGCACTGAAGCGGCCGGAGCCACCGCCATGGCCTTCGACGAATCAGCAGGGCCACAAGCGGACCTCATGCTGGTCGCCGACCGCCCCTTCCTCTGGGCCATCCTCCACCCCGAAACCGGCACCCTCCTGTTCATAGGACGCCTGATCGACCCCACCGCCTAGGTGTACCGCCGGGGGGAGGAGTCCGAGCGCCCGGATGATGGAGCCACGGGGGCGGTTGGCACTTGATGAAGGTTGGATCGGATCGCGCACTCCGATCCACCAGGCGACGCCGGCCGGGATCAGAACTGTGGCGGCGGCGATGAAGACCGCTTCGACGCCGCCCCGTTCCACGATGAATCCCCCCAAGGCGAAGGTGACAGCGGTCCCGGCGACGAAGCAGGAGCCGAAGGAGGCGATCTCCCTACCGGCTCCCTTCTCGGATACCCAGCGGCCTATTGCCCCATCAGCGGTGTCCATCCCATGGCCTGGAAGATCCCGTTGGCCGACCAGAAGACCATTGACAGTGCGAAGTTCTGGATTGTCAGGATGAAGAGGACGTTCATCAGGCCGCTTCCCACCATGCCCAAGCCGACCAGGAGGCGTGCTCCGATCCGGTCGGCGAGGCGTCCGACCGGCACCGCCGAGAAGGAGTAGATCCAGAAGAACCCGGCCGCCAGGGTGCCGATCCGGGTGGCGTCGAGGCCTTGTTCCTCTCCGAGTCCGGGGACCGCTACCGAGAAGTTGACCCTGCCCATGTAGTAGATGGCGTACATCGACCATCCTGCCACGATCAGACCCCACCGGGTTTCGTTGCCGGCCGTGGATATGGACCCACGGGAAGGACCGGAGCTGGTCAAGAGAACTCTACCCGGTGGTCGCAGCGTCGGCGGTTTGTCCTGTGGAGTTCGGTCCCAGGACCCAGATCTTGTCGGGATCGAACTTCACTGGAATATTGTCTCCGTCGGCGAACAACTTGACCTGTCCTGGCTCGGTGATCGCTTCGATCTCGACGTCGCCGATCCGGACCTGGAAGCGGGCGTAGCGTCCCCCGTAGACGTGGGAGAGAACGGTTCCCGGGACGCTGTTGTCGCCTCCCACGCCCAAGTCCACGGCTTCGGGACGGATGCTTAACATGGCGTTGCCTTCTCCGACCACGGAGTGCGGCGCCTGGAAGACTCCGATGTCGGTGGTGATCACGCCGTCTCGGTAGTGGCCGGGAATGAAGTTGGTACCGCCGAAAAAGGTGGCGATCTTCCTGGTCCTGGGTGTCTCGTAGAACGCGTCGGGCACGTCGAACTGCTGGAGGCGGCCGTCGAACAGTAGCGCGATCTTGTCGGCCAGCACCACGGCCTCCTCCTGGTCGTGGGTGACGAAGACG
>JAAXHN010000092.1 GCA_012270885.1 Acidimicrobiia bacterium
GGTGATGGTGTTTCGGTTACGATGGCGCGGGCTAACTGGTCGACCGGTTACATGCAGGCTGCCATTGTTGCTGCCCTGCTGGGCGAGTTGGGCTATGACGTGTCCGACCCTGCCGACCTCGAGTTGGCGCCGTCCAACGCCTTCGTGGCGATGGCCAACGGCGAGTTCGACCTCTGGGTCAACTCGTGGTTCCCCAACCACAACCAGTTCCTGGCCGGTGAGATGCCCGACGGTTCGCTGGTCTCAGAGCACGTAACCACCCTTGGCTACGAGATGCCTCGCGCAGGCGTGCAGGGTCTGATCACCAACAAGGCCTTCGCCGAGCAGCACGGGGTCACCACCCTCGATGCTCTGTTGAACGATCCCGCCCAGTTCGCCGCCTATGAAGCCGAAGACGTTTCACCGGGCGACGGCGTCCTCCAGATAATGGGTTGTCCGGAAGGATGGGGTTGCCGAGTCAACATCGACTCGTGGATCGCCAATGCCGGTTGGGCCAACGTCGAGCAGTTCGACATCGGCGGATATGACGCCATGATCGCCGACGCGATCGCCCGTGACGCTGCCGGTGAGCCGTACCTGGTCTACACCTGGGCACCCAGCCACTACGTTGGCGACCTGCGCCCCGGCGACAACTCGGTGTGGCTCTCCATCCACGACGATCCGATCTCCGACACCCAGATCGAAGGTCCGAAGTCGATCGGTGACCAGTGCACCACCGATCCCTGCAACCTGGGTTGGGACGCGGCTGACATTCGCGCCACCGGGAACAACGACTTCCTGGCCGCCAATCCGGCCGCCGCCCGGTTATTGGAGTTGTTCGCGATCAACCCGGTTGACGTGACCCTCCAGAACGTGACCTACAGCCTCGGCGAGAACACCGAGGACGACGTCAAGCGGCACGCTGCCGCATGGATCGAAGCCAACCGCGCCCAGGTCGACGCCTGGCTCGCAGCCGCCCGTCTGGTCGGCTAAAACCAAACCATGAGGGATGAGGCCCCGGACGGGGCTCTCATCCTTCCCTCTTTCTACAAGGGGGCCCCGTCTAACCGACGGGGCCTCCTCTCTTTTGGTTAGGGTCAGTCTTCAGTCATGTCGCAAGGGCTGTTCACGAGGCTGACTGTCGGGTTTGCCCCGTTGGTACCGTTGGCGGCAGCCTGTGCGTCCGATAGCCCGACACCGATGCCCAGGAGATGCTCCCGGGTGAAGGCGTGTCGGTGACCATGGCCCGGGGGAACTGGTCGACCGGTTACATGCAGGCCGCCGCCTACGCGACGCTGTTGACCGAACTCGGCTATGAGGTGAGTCACCCCGCTCCCTCAAATGCCTACATCGCCATGGCCGAGGGCGAGTTCGACTTCTGGGTCACCTCCTGGTTCCCCAACCATCACCAGTTCCTGGCCGGAGAGATGCCCGACGGCACCCTGGTGAGCGACCACCTGACGGTGCTCGGCTGGGAGATGCGGACGGGGGGGCCTACAGGGAGTCCTAACGAATAGGCCAACCTCGACACCGTGGATGAGTGGCTGGCGGCCGCCCGTAGCGCAGGCTGAACCTGACCGGGTTGACTCACTCTCTTAAACTGCAACGATCATGGACCCGGGTCTTCGGATTGTCAAAGAGCCTCCTGTTCTGGAGGTCGTGATCGACCGGCCCAAGGCCAACGCCGTAGATTCTGGAACCAGCCGTTTGATGGGGGAAGTTTTCCTGACCTTCCGCGACGACACCGACTACCGGGTGGCCATCCTGACCGGCGCCGGGGACCGGTTCTTCTCGGCGGGATGGGATCTGGCCGCCGCCTCGGAAGGAGAGTCCTACGAAGCCGATTGGGGACCCGGCGGGTTCGGCGGATTCACCGAACTGGAGAGCTTGAACAAGCCGGTCATCTGCGCGGTCAACGGCATCGCGGCCGGCGGAGGGTTCGAGATGGTTCTGGCCGCCGACCTGGTGGTGGCCGCCGACACCGCACAGTTCCTGCTTCCCGAGGCCCTCCTAGGGTTTCCTCCCGACACCGGAGCGGTCCGGCTCCCCCGACACATACCTCCGGTTATCGCCAAGGAGTTGCTCCTCACCGGACGCCGGATGGGCATGGAGGAAGCCGACCGGTGGGGCCTTGTTAACCAGGTGGTGCCGGCCCCCAAACTCATGGAGGCCGTCCGGCGGCTCGCCCGGCGGATCTGCGAGGCGGCGCCCCTGGCGACCGAGGCCATCCTGGAGATGATCCGGGCCACCTCGCAGATGGGATTGGCGGAGGCAATGGCCCACATCCGGGCGGGGAGGGTAGCGTCCTACCGGGCGGCCCTCGACTCCTCCGACGCCGTCGAGGGTCCCCGTGCGTTCGCCGAGAAGCGTCCTCCCCGCTGGACCGGCGCCTAGCCCGTCTACCAGGCAGGACAGGGCCTTGAGAACCTTGGGCCCGCCCTTTGAAATACCCGGATTCGGTGGGGCGCGGATCGTGTAGAATTCGGGACACTGATTCGTTCAGATGGACCGGCGCCCCACAACCCCGAAGATCGTTCGGAAGTCGGTTCCAGGAAGTCTTGACTCAAGGCCTCGATGGCCGCCACTCACATAAGGACTCCTCCATTATGAGACATCTGACCGCGCTCTTTCTGTCGATGTGCCTTCTCGGCCTCGGCAACGGGTTGGGCACCTCGCTCCTGGGCATCCGCTCCACCATCGAGGGCTTCTCCGACCTCCAGGCCGGAATAGCCCTGTCCGGCTTCTACGTCGGCTTTCTGGCGGGCAGCCGGTTCGTCGGAAACCTCCTGGCCAACGTGGGGCACATCCGGGTGTTCGCTGGCCTGGCGGCTCTGATCTCCTCGGTGACACTGGCCCATTCGCTCCTCCTGAACCCGCCCGTGTGGTTCATCCTGCGGTTTGCAGCCGGGTTCTGCATGTCGGGGATCTACATCACCGCCGACAGTTGGCTGAACAACCAAGTCAACAACCACAACCGCGGCCGCATCCTGGGGATCTACATGATGATGGGCATGGGAGGCGCCGCGGCGGGACAGCTTATCATCGGATTCGCCGATCCCGGAGGGTTCACCCTTTTCATACTGGCCTCCATGGTGTTCTCGCTCTCCCTGGTGCCGCTGTCGCTGACCCGCATCGCTCCGCCCGAGATACCGCCGCGGAAGAAGGCCGACATCAGGGCGGTTTATCGAGCCGCTCCCCTGGCGATCGTGGGCGCTGCCGCGGCGGGATTCACCCAGGGGTCGGTCCTCACCATGGGTCCGGTCTACGGCACCGAGGTGGGCCTCACCAGCACCCAGGTGGGATGGATGATGAGTGCACTGATGCTCGGCTCGACTGCAATGATCCCCCTGGGACGGCTCTCGGACAGGATCCCCCGGAGGCGGGTGATCCTGGCCGTCACCGTCGGCGCCATCGGGCTGTCACTGCTCATGTCGATCGGGCCGGTCGACCCTGCCGGGTTGGCGGGAGTCATGCTGGCCTACGGCGCCCTTATCTTCCCGGTGTACGCCTTGGCGATGAGCCACATGAACGACCTGCTGGAGCGGTCCCAGCTCGTGCCGGGCATGGCCGCCCTGGTGACCTTCATAGGCCTCGGCGCCATCGCCGGGCCGGTCATGACCTCCGTTTCGATGACCCTCCTGGGGTCGGACGGGATGTGGATATCCCTGGCGGCCGTGCACACTCTGTTCGCCATATACATAGTCAACCGGTTCCTTCGAAGGCCCCACATCCCTCTGGTTCTCCAGAGGGTCTTCGTGCCCATCACCATGCGCAGTTCGGCGCGGGTGGCCTACCTGATCAGGGGCAAGAGAAGGCGCAGGCAAAGCGGCGGGCATCCCTCGGTGGTGCAGCCAAGGAGAGTCCACAGGGAGTAGCAGACCTCCCGCGTGCAGAGGGGCGTCCGATAGAAGTATGGACCTCCCGCAGGCCTCAATCCGCCTGGATCCGGCCCGACTGACACTTAACAATTCACCGAGCGGGCGCCCTGGCCTGACACCAAGCCGATGTCCCCAGAGACCGGATAGCAACCCCCGCCACGGCCGGCCCGGCGCTGCTGACGGCCGCCATGATGATCTATGGGGCCGTCACCTTCCTGGTGTACGCGCTCTCGATGAGCCATATGAACGACCTGTTGGATGTCGACCACCTCATTCCCGGAGCCACCGCCCTGGTCACCTTCAGGGGAGCAGGCGCCATAGCCGGTCCGGTGCTAACTGCCGGAGTGATGACGCTCATGGGACCGGACGGGATATGGTTGGCCCTGGCGGTCTTCCACGGCCTGTTCGTCATCTACATCATCCGCCGGTTCCTGGCGCGGCCCCACATCCCCCTCGCTCTGCAGAGGGTCTTCGCCCCCATCCCGGTCCGCAGTTCGGCCCTGGTCGCCAATCTCATCCACCGGCGGCGTCGCAGACCCCGACAGGACTGACGTCCGTCACCATCACCGGGACAGAGCTACGCCTCGGAGACCTGCCATCGCCAGCCTGGAACCGGACCGCTAGAGTCCTTTCAATGATGACCGGCGCCCGGGCCCTCGCCGAGATGCTCGTCGGATACGGGGTGACGCACATCTTCATGGTCCCGGCGATCCTGCGGGGCACCATGGTGGAACTGGAGCCGCTCGGGGTGCACCGGATCCAGACCCACGGCGAAAAACCGGCCGCCTACATGGCCGACGGCTACGCCAGGATGGCAGGCCGGCCCGGAGTGTGCATGGCCCAGGCGGTGGGAGCGCTCAACCTGGCGGCCGGGTTGCGTGACGCATACCTGGCCAACTCCCCGGTGGTCGCCTTCACGGGAGGCCTCCATCTCACGATGGCCGGCAGAGGCGTCTACCAGGAGGTCGACGATCGGCCCGCCTTCTCCAACGTCACCAAGTTCAACACGTCCATCGAACGGGTGGAGCGGATCCCAGACGCCGTCCGGCAGGCCTTCCGGTCGGCCGTGTCGGGCCGTCCGGGACCGACCCATGTCCAGTTCGCGGGCAACGAGGGCCAGATCGACGTCGAGGAGGGCGATCTCGACCCGTGGATCGACCAAGGATTCGCCTCTGGACCACCGGTGCGGCCCCTCCCCGACCCGAAAGACGTGGCCGCGGCCCTGGACCTGTTGGACCGCGCCGAGCGGCCCGTGATCGTGGCGGGAGGAGGGGTCCGGACATCCCGCGCTTCGAGCCAACTGGTGGCCCTGGCCGAACGCCTCTCCATTCCGGTGGTGACCTCCCTCAACGGTAAGGACAGCATTCCCGGTACCCATCCGCTGGCCGTCGGTGCGGTCGGTAGGTACTCTCGCAGCGCCGCCAACCGGGTGGTGAACCGGGCCGACCTGGTGTGCTTCGTCGGTTCCAGCACCGGCAGCATGACCACCCACTCTTGGCAGGTCCCGGCGCCGGGAATAACCGCCATCCAGGTCGACATCGACCTGGAAATGCTGGGCCGCAATTACCCCTTGGCGGTGGCTATCAACGCTGATGCCCGCATGACCCTGGCCGCCATATTGGAAAGGGCCGGCCCGCGGGATCCGGGCCGGGAAGGGTGGCTGGCCGAGGCGCGCCAGGAGGTCGCAGGCTGGCGAGAACAGCACCGGCATCATCTCGAATCCGATGCAGTGCCCATCCGCCCGGAGCGGATCTGTTCGGAACTCACCACCCTCGTCCCAGACAACGCCTGCGTCGTGGTCGACACCGGACACGCCGGCATGTGGATGGGCGGCATGTTCGACACCCGTACATCCGCGCAGAGCTACATGCGCTGCGCCGGTCACCTGGGCTGGGCCTTCCCGGCCTCTCTCGGCGCCAAGTGCGCCGCGCCGGACCGCCCCGTGGTCTGCTTCACCGGCGACGGGGGGTTCTGGTACCACATTGCCGAGGTGGAGACCGCGGTGCGATGGGGGATCAACACCGTTACCGTGGTCAACAACAACTCCTCAGGCAACCAGTCGACCATCGGCTTCGATCGGGCCTATGGCGGACAGCAGACCCCGGAGGGACGCCGCCTCTGGACCTTCACCGACGTGGACTTCGCCAGACTCGCCGAGGGAATGGGGGCGATGGGCATCCGGGTGACCCGACCCGGCGACCTCCGCTCCGCCCTGGAACGGGCGCTGGAAGCGGAGTGTCCGGTTGTCGTCGACGTCGTAACCGACATCGAGGCGCTGGCTCCCCTTCCCGTGGTCTGAAACCTCCACATAGCCGCTACCACCGTTGGGCGCATCTACCAGCAGTCCAGCGTTACGGAATACAAAGGAGCCCGCCATCACCGGCGCGCTGAGCGTGGTTTTCATCGCGCCGGGGATACCGGTACTGCTCCTAAGCTCGAAGTATGTGTCTGCCGACAGCGCCGCAGTAGGAGGTATCGGCAACGTATGACCCAAGTGCAACTGAGCCGATTGACCAAGATCTTCGACGCTGAGTCCCCTCCCGCAGTGGACCGTTTGGACCTCGACATCGAATCCGGAAAGCTCACCGCCCTCCTCGGACCCTCGGGATGCGGGAAGACCACCGCCCTGAAGATGATCGCCGGGCTCCTCCGGCCCACCTCCGGCGACATCCTCTTCGACGGCGACTCGATCTTGAGCACCAAGCCCGAGGAACGCGGAGCGGTGATGGTGTTCCAGAACTACTTGCTGTTCCCCTACATGAACATCGCCGACAACATCGGATTCGGCCTCAAGATGCGAAAAGTCGGCCGCCAGGAGATCCGATCCCGGGTCACCGACATGTTGGACCTGGTCCAACTCCCCGGATTCGAGGACCGCAATCCCAAACAACTCTCGGGAGGACAGCAGCAGCGGATCGCCCTGGCCCGCGCGCTGATCGTCGAGCCCAACGTGCTCCTTCTGGATGAACCGCTCTCCAACCTCGACGCCCACCTCCGCGACGAGATGCGGGTACTGATCCGTCGCATCCAGACCGAGATGGGGATCACCACCGTCTTCGTCACCCACGACCAGGA
>JAAXHN010000093.1:0-6788 GCA_012270885.1 Acidimicrobiia bacterium
ACAACGTCCCTGGGAAGTACAGCTAGCGGCCATCCGCTCCAGGCGTTACCATCCGGTCGGCGAAATGGCCGGACCACACTTCACCCCCCACCTGTTTGAGTTTCTGACGGATCTCCGGGTCAACAACAACGGGAGTGGTCCCAAGGCAACAAGGGTCGATACGAGCGGCACGTCAAGGAATCGTTGCTGGGGTTCATAGCAGTTCCCTACATGAGGTCTCTCACCACCGCACTGGGGTTGCCTTTCTGATTCGGATTGCGCCGGACGTCTCTTCTACGTCGTGGGATGGCTCTCACCACTTCTGGCCCGGCGAGTGAGAAATCCCGGCACCGGATCAAAGGGAAGCGATGGGCTCTCCGGATCTGTGTCGGGTGGCTTCAGCCATGAAGTTGCGATACAAGCGCTCGGCGTCAACCGCAAAGCCCGCCATGTGGTGATCGGCGTCGGCGGCCAGGGATTCGATGGCGTGGCCACCGAGGACCGACTCCAGAGCGTCCCGGTAGGAATCCACCGCACCCCAGCTGCGCACGGTGTCCTCTTCCACTTCCAGGTGGTATTGCATTGACCAGGCCCGCGGGCCTACTCGCATGGCCTGCACCCGGCAGTGCGGAGAACTGGCCAGGACGACCGCGTCGTCGGGAGGTTGGGCGACCCGCACCGAGTGCCACTGCAACACAACCTGGCGCCTGCTCATCTGGTTGAAGATCGGGTCGGCCTGGCCTTCGGGCGTCAGATCCACACTGAACACGCCGATCTCGGGAGGACGTTGGGGGCCGCAGGTGCCGCCGAGGGCGTCCGCCAGCAATTGGTGTCCCAGGCACAGGCCCAGGAAGGGCCGCTGCAACTCCCGGACCCAGCGTCGGATGGCCCGCTTCTCCTCTACGAGCCATGGGTGCTCGTCCACATCCCAAACATCCATCGGGCCGCCCATGACCCACAGGGCGTCGTAGTCCTCCAGAGGCGGGATAGTCTCACCCTCATCCAGTTCTACAGCGGTCCACTCGACGCCGTCTTCCCTGAGGAAGTCGCGCAGGCGGCCGGGATGTTCGCAATCGATGTGCTGAAAGACGAGGAGTCGCATGAGCCGGCCCTACCTCTCTGATTGTCTTCGCGCGAAGTTGACATCAAGGGGCAGCATGAATATGAAAAGACACGGTAGGCCTTGGCAATCGGTGTTGTGTTGGTTGGTTTTGGTGGGCGAGGGGGGACTTGAACCCCCACGGGTTTTAAAGCCCACAGGATCCTGAATCCTGCGCGTCTGCCAATTTCGCCACTCGCCCTCCGCCGAGGTGAATATTCTACCCCGCCCCGGAGAACAGGAAGAAAGGAGTTCGAATTCTTGTCGGCGCAGAGTGCTTGGTGACATACACTTAGCCCTCATGTATGGAGACTCCGCGGGGAGAGACTATCGGTGACCGATTTCGTGTTCACTGCGCTCCGGTTGATCTTCCTGGCACTGATCTATCTGTTCGTGTGGTACGTCGCCAAGGGGATCGCCAACTATCTGGGGCTGGGGGACTCTCTCCGCACTACCCGGCCCGGGTCCCGGCTGGTATTCATCCGTTCCGAATCCCAGTCGGGCATGCACTTCACCGTAGCTGATTCGGTGGTGTTGGGAAAGAGTCCCGATGCCGATGTCCCTATCGACGACCCGTATGCGTCTGAGTTCCATCTCCGCATCAGCCGACGCCAGGGGAAGCTGTCGGCCAGCGACCTGGGCAGCGACAACGGCACCTATCTCAACGGTCGCAGGTTGCGAACTCCGGTTGACCTGGCTCGGGGAGACGCCCTGCAGGTGGGTCGGACGGTCCTGGAGGTTCGATGATCTGCACATGGGGGGCCGCCACCCACCTGGGGTACGGCCCCGATATAAACCAGGATCGCATGTATCCCGAGGGGTCGGGCAGATCTCCGGAGCCGGTGGTGATCATGGTGGCCGACGGGTTGGGGGGAGAGAAATTCGGTCACGTCTCCGCGGAGTTGGCCGTCACCACGGCTCAAGCCGCGGCCGGATCTCCCGCTGACCGGGTGAGAGCAGCAAATGAGGCGATTCTGCAGTTGGTGGAACGGGAACCCCGTTGGAAGGGGACCTACACCACCCTCACGCTGGTGGAGTTCTCGGAAGGGATGGCCCGCGTGGCCCACGTGGGGGACACCAGGGCCTATCTGTACCGGCAAGGCCGGATCATGGAGTTGACCAACGACCATACCGTTGCGTGGCAGTGGGTGCAGCGTGGGATGGACCCGGTCAAGGCGCACAGCCTGCCCAACTCGGGAAGCCTGGTCAGGGTGCTCGGTTTCAACGCGGAACTGCAGGTGGAGGAGACAAAGATGGCTCTCAGGGACGGCGACCGGTGGTTGATTTGTTCCGACGGGTTGTACAGGATGCTTTCGGACCGGGACTTCAGGAGAGTGCTGGAACGCGGAGACGCCGAGGAATGTGTCTGGGGTTTGTTGGAGAAGGCGTTGAGCAGAGGCGCCTCGGACAACGTCACGGTAGTGCTGGCTGACATCTCGTCATGAAATTGGTGACCGAGGCGGCCTGGGTGGCCGGTTCGGCAGCGGTTGCCGGCCTGGGCGTGGCTCTGGTCGACGTAGGAAAAACCGGGCAGGTCACCTGGGCGGCCGGAGTGGTCTTCCTGGCCTTCGGGTGCTGTCTGGCGGGGCTGGTGGCGGCGCTGCGGCGCTGGGCGCCCGGCGGGAGTTCCTTTTTGCTGTGGCCGACAGCTCTGCTGGTTGCCCTCGGGTTGGTGTTGATCTATCGCATCGATCCAGTGGAGGCGCCCATCCAGTTGTGGTGGATTGTTGCAGGCATCGTGGCGGCCATCGGGATTCTGCTGACGTTCCGCTGGGGAGTGGAAGGACTCATGCCCGTGGGATATTGGCTTGCCGCCACCGGCCTGTGCCTGATCGTTCTGCCCTTCCTTTCCCGCCTGCTGGGCGGTGGAGCGAATGCCGCCCGCGGGCTGTGGTTGACCATCGGGTGGGGGAACGTCTCATTCATGGTGCAACCATTCGGCCTGGGAGCGGTGCTACTGGCTGTTGGCCTGGCAGGCATCCATTCCCGATGGGCTCTGGAATCGCCGTCCGACAGGGCGGACAACCGGCTGGTCTCGATCAGGGATCTCTTGGTGATGGGAGTGGTCTGGGTGACTACTCTGCCGCTCCTCTGGGCCACTGGCGATCTCACCGCGTGGGCGGTGCTGGTGGTTCTGTCAGCCACCATCGCCTACGCGGCCACCGGTGACAGGCGGGTGGTGTGGACGGGGCCTGCCCTTGTGGGGATCGGCTTCGTTGCCGGGCTGACTTCCTCCCGGGCCAGGGTGACCCTGGAGGTCTGGCTGGACCCGTTTTCGGCCGGTGAGGCAGGCGCCGGGTTGAAGGAGAGCCTGCTGGCATTGGGCAGCGGCCACCTCTCGGGCTCGGGATTGGGGATGGGTGATCCGGAGTTGGTGCCCCGCGCCACCAGCGATTGGATTCTGGCGGCTTTGGGGGAGGAACTCGGATTGGCGGGAACGGTGGCGGTGATAGTGCTCTACGGGCTGGTGACTGCGGCAGGGGTGGGAGTCTCGATCGGTTCCCGCGACCTGTTCAGCAAGGTGGCCGCCGCCGCGCTCTCCTTTCTCTTGTGCCTGATGTTCCTGGCGTCTGCCGGGGGCCTCCAACGTCTGCTGCCTCCTACCGACATGGGATTGCCGTTCCTGGCCTACGGGGGAATCCCTCTGATCGCGGGGTGGGTGGCGATGGCGCTGCTGGTGAGGATCAGCCATGATGGGCAGGGGCCGCTGTGAATCGCCCTATCCGCCGTATTGCCCTGCTCCTGATGGTTGGGATGGTTGTGTTGGTTGTGGGGGCCACTTGGCATCAGTTGGTGGCCGCCGATCGCTACCGGGACCATCCAGACAACCGGCGGACGGCTCTCCTTCGGGCGGGAAAGGAGCGGGGGATGATCAGCACCGTCGGGGGAAGAATCCTGGCCTTCTCCGAGCAGGATCCCGAGAGCTTCCGATCTTATGACAGGAGATACCCCGCGGGGGACGCCTTTACGTCGGTGGTGGGAACGGAGGGCTCCCAGAGCGGCCTGGAGGAGATTTACGCCGACGAGCTACGCTCCCGTCGCGACCTGAGTATCTCCGATCTGATGGCAGCCATGTTCGGTGAGGATCTCCGTCCGAGGGGACTGCAGATCACCCTGGACGCCGACCTCCAGCAGAGGGCCTACGAGATCCTGGCGCGTCGCAGGGGAGCCGTGGCTGCTATCCGTCCCGGCACCGGGGAGGTACTTGCGTTGGTCTCATCACCTGGGCTTCCGGTGACCGAAAGAGCGGCCGGCGCCCTGTATCCGCTTGGATCGGCGTTCAAGATCGTCACCGCCGCCGCCACCCTGGATTCGGAGACAGCGGACATAGAGAGCTTGTTCGAGGACCGCCCGGTGTGGCAGGTCCCGGGAGCTTCTCTGGTCGTCGCGAACCCCGGGAATGTTCAATGCGGAGATTCTCCGCAGGTCAGCCTGCTCACCTCCTTCGTGCTCTCCTGCAACCTGGCCTTCGCCGAACTGGCCTTGGAAATGGGCTCGGAGATAATGGACACCTATGCCGCCGCCTTCGGGTTCGGGACGGAGATGGGGTTCCCCCTGCAGACGCCGGTACCGTCCTTCGGGGGGGAGCGATCCTCCGACCCCGGCCTGCTAGCTTCCGCCGGAACCGGCCGGCTGGCCCTTTCCTCGCCTCTTCACATGGCTTCGGTTGCGGCAGTGGTGGCCAATGGAGGGCTGAGGGCGCCACCGTACCTGGTTGCGAGTTGGACGGATGCAGACGGTGAAGTGATCGAGAGGCCCGGAACTCCTCCGGCGAGCCGGGTGATCACCCCGGAAACAGCAGCCTCGGTGGCCCGCATGATGGAACGTGTGATTACAGAAGGCACCGGTCAGGACGCCACGGTGGCCGGCCACCGGGTGGCCGGAAAGACCGGCACGGGACAGGACGCGGATGGGCGCAATCACGCTTGGTTCGTGGGATTCGCTCCGGTGGACTCGCCCACCATCGCCTTGGCGGTGATGATCGAACCGGGAGGAGAATTCGGAGAGTCGGTGACCGGAGGCACTGCGGCGGCGCCGGTCGCCTCGGAGTTGCTGTCTTACTGGCTGCAGCGGAGTTAGCCGAACGCCGGAGGGTTTGCGAAACGACACGTGATGGGGACGGGCGGTTTCTATCATCGCCTAGGAGATGGAACTCCCCTACACCCTGGCTGATCGTTACCGTTTGGTGAGCCACCTGGCCAAGGGGGGCATGTCGGATGTATATCTGGCGGTGGACGTTGCCCTCGGCAGGCGGGTGGCGGTCAAACTCCTTCCCAAGTCGCACTCAGAGGACGAGTCCTTCGTGCGGCGATTTCGCCGCGAAGCGCAATCCGCGGCCAATCTGAATCATCCCAACATCGTGGGCATCTATGACTGGGGAGAAGCGGAAGGGTCGTATTTCATGGTGATGGAGTTGGTGGAAGGAGATTGTCTGCGAGACCTCATCACCGACCGAAGGCCCCTCCATCCCCGCAGGGCGGTGGAGATAACCCGCCAAGTGGTCCTGGCCCTGGCCACAGCCCACCGCCTGGGCGTCATCCACCGGGATGTGAAGCCGGGCAACATCATGCTCACCGGTGACGGGACGGTGAAGGTGGCCGACTTCGGAATCGCCCGGGCATGGAATCACTCAACGGATTTGACGAGGACCGGCTCCGTAATCGGCACAGCCACCTATTTCAGTCCGGAACAGGCTCAAGGCCGGTCTGCCGATCGAAGATCCGACATCTATTCGCTGGGAGTGGTTCTCTACGAGATGCTGGTGGGCCGTCCTCCCTTTCAGGGCGAGACCCCCATGGCCGTCGCCTATCAGCATGTTTCCACCGATGTTCCTCCTCCCTCCTCCCTCAATCCCGAGGTCTCCCGGGAGCTGGACGCCATCGTGCTACGCGCCCTTGCCAAGGACCCCGACAGCCGCTACCAGGGCACAGAACCGTTTCTCCACGATCTGGAGGCGTGGCTGAGAGGGGAGAGGATTGCCAACGGCGCACCTGCCCAGCCCGCTCCGGCCGCCATTCCCGAACAGGTGGTGGTGCGCCAGCCGGTTGCGGTGTCGAGAGGTTCGGGGGGATCGGCCCGTAGCGCGGGACGAGTGCTTCCTCAGCCCTATTACCCCCCCATGCAGGAGCGCCGACCCGTGCCTCTGCCGTTCGTTGTCGGGGTCTTTGTGTTAGTGGCAGCCCTGGCCGGCCTGAGTTGGGTGGTCTGGTCGCTGTTGCAGGCCCCGGAGCCGGAGCCCGGTGTGGTAATGGTCGCCATCCCCGATGTGGTGGGCAGATGGGAGACGGATGCCTTCTCTTCGATCCAAGAGTCGGGGTTGCTGGTTCGGGTCGTCCGCCAGAACAGCCAGGAGATGCCGGAGGGAAGGGTGATCGCCACCAATCCGGCGGCGGGCGAGCGGGTGGAGTCTCGCACCGAGGTGGAAGTGGTGGTCTCCAGCGGTCTGGAGAGGTTCGCAATCCCCTTGGTGATCGGCCAAACCCAAGGCACGGCCGAGAATCTCATCCTGGCGCAGGGATTCACCGTGGGTGAGATCGAGTTTGTTGAAGACAGCGGTTGGCAGGTGGGGACGGTCTTCGATCAGGATCCCCTGCCCGGCCCCCTGCTGCCATCGGGAACCCCGATCGACCTGATGGTTGCGACCGGGCCCGGGTTGTTGGTGGTGCCCGATGTGAAGGGGCTGCCCGGCAGCGAGGCGCTCTCGGTGTTG
>JAAXHN010000093.1:6850-7081 GCA_012270885.1 Acidimicrobiia bacterium
TGGTGGTGCCGGATGTGGTGGGCCTGCCCAGTGTCGAAGCCTACGCGAATCTGACGGACCTGGGTTTGACTTGGGTGGAGGTGGTTGAGGCTTCCCACACCGTTGTGGCGGGTGGTGTGATCCGGACCGAGCCGGGAGCCGGTGAGCAGGTGGACGTCGGCAGCGAGGTGGTGGTGGTGATCTCTGGGGGTGAGGGGGTTACCACGACCGACACCACCGTCCCGGAGACGC
>JAAXHN010000094.1:0-20257 GCA_012270885.1 Acidimicrobiia bacterium
AGAGGCCGCGCGGATAGGTGGAAATCCACCAGTTGAGGTGTTGTCTCCGTTTTCATACGGAGTTGTAAGCACAACCCCAACTGGTGGAGGTTCTCTATTATGCGCGCGCTTGATCCCGAAGTAGTGGAAGCAGTCTGGAAAGCGGTAGAAGGTCGCCTGCCGGAACGGGAGGACACCCATCCTCTGGGGTGTCACAGACCTCGCATCCCGGACCGGGTGTGCTTTGAAGGGTTTCTGATCCGGTTGGTGACCGGCTGTTCGTGGGTGACCACCGAACGTCTGTTGGGTAACCGAGTGTCGGACACCACCCTACGGGCACGCCGTGACGAATGGATCACCCATGGGGTGTTCGACGAGCTGGTCACCGAAGCGATCGCGGCCTATGACCGTATCGTGGGTTTGGACCTGACCGAAACAGCTGTGGACGGATCGCAACACAAAGCCCCCTGCGGTGGGCAGAGTACCGGCAAGAACCCCACTGACCGGGGGAAACT
The DNA here is from genome assembly GCA_012270885.1 of Acidimicrobiia bacterium. GTDB lineage: Bacteria > Actinomycetota > Acidimicrobiia > Spongiisociales > ZC4RG35 > Bin76. The sequence goes on from JAAXHN010000094.1 coordinate 495, forward strand.
GGGCTGGAAATGGTCTCTTCTGACCGACCGCAACGGCATACCGATCAGTTGGGCCATCGCCGGCGCCAACCGACACGACACCGTCCTGTTCGAACCCACTCTGGCCCCCACCGCAGCCTCTGGACTGATCCACGATATCGAGACCCTGCACCTGGACCGAGGATACGACACCGGCAGTGTTCGGGAATGCGCCCAAGCCTATGGAATCGACGATCTCAACTGCGCCAGGAAACGCTCCCGGGGAACCGCCCACACCAAACAAGCCGTTCCACTGGGAGAACGGTGGCGCATCGAACGAACCAACTCGTGGCTGACCAACTACGGGCAGCTACGCCGCAACACCGACCGACGGTCTCACCACCGACTCGCACAACTCGCCTTCGCCATCACCCTGCTCATCACCGCCAAACTCATCGACTGGAGAGACCGATACACCCTCACCAACTAGCCCCTATCCGCGCATCCTCTAAGTGGCCATCGAGAACATCGTCCTGCATCCCTCCGCAGCTGCCGGCCCGGATCACCCGCTGGACACCCGCCTGGAAGAGTTCATCGAAACACACCGCCGCGCCCGCGGCTCCCACTCCGTGTGAGACCACCCCCACTTCGACTCCCCGGTGTCTGCCGACCAGGGTTACGTATTCCCGGAAGCGCCCTATCTCGACTCGGTCTTCGAAGCGGGCAGCCACCCGGAGGGCGCGGTCGGGATCGCCCACCACCAGCATCCGCTCGGGGATGTCCGATGCGGCAACATTCAAAACAGGAAGATGCATGGTTCAAACCACCCTTTCATTTCCACCGTCGATTGGTATCTGGGCGCCGGTGGTGGCCGCGAAGCGGTCACTCGCCAATTCTGCGACCACTACGGCTACCTGGGCAGACGTGACCGCGGTCCCCAGCAGGTTCCGGCGTTTGTACGACTCCACGTCGATGCCGTAGTGGTCGGCGCGGGTGGCCAGCAGTTCTTCGTTCCAGATTCCGGTGTCGAACACCGCGTCGGGATTGACGATGTTGACTCGGATTCCATCGGAGGCCCACTCCAGGGCGGCAACTCGAGCCAACTGGGTTAGGGCTGCCTTGGAGGACGAGTAGGCCCCTGCTCCCGGCCCGGGAGCAGGGACGTTTCTGGTGGAGACCACCACCACCCTTCCTCCGGCCGGTGAGAGCTGCAGGAAAGGGTGGATCCCCGACAGCAGATCGGCCGCCGCGTCGACGTTGACCGCCATCACGTTTCGCCATTCGGAGGCGTTCAGTTCGGAGATCGGGGAGACCCCGCCGAATATCCCGGCGCAGACCACCACGATGTCGATCCCGCCGAAGCGCTCCACGGCCCTCTCGACCGCTCTGGATTGAGCGGCCGGATCGGTCACGTCGCAGGTGACGCCCAGCCACGAGAGTGAATCGAAGGCATCCGCCACCGCAGGGGACAGATCGAAGCCTGTCACGGCCGCTCCCCGCTCCATCAACTCCGCCGCGCAGGCCCGTCCGATGCCCGACGCCGCTCCCGTCACCAGGGCTGCCATGCCGGACAGTTCGGGAGGGTCGGTCCTCCGCCGGAGCTTGGCCTGCTCCAACTCCCAGTACTCCACTTCGAACAGGTCTCCCTCGGGGAGAGCCGCGTACCCCCCCAGGTGGTCTTCGGCTCTGGTCACCGCCGGGATGGTGTGGTGGTAGATGTCGGAGGCGATCTTGGCATCCGAGGCGCTGGCGCCCACAGCCAGCATCCCGATCTCGGGATCGAGCACCACCCGGGGAGCCGGATCCAACATGGTGGTCTCTCCGCGGGCGCGGTGGAGGTTTCGTTGGTAGTAGCGGCGGTACCGGACGGCGTAGGAGGACACGTTCCGGCCCACCATCGGGATGCGTTTGGTCCGGATGATGTGATCGGGGGTGAGCGGCCCCCGGGTGGCCACGGAGGCAAGGTCGGGCCGGTTGACGAAACGCGCCACCTGAGTCGAGTCATGGCGCACCGAGATCATGGGTCGCCCCGCCGCCCTGGAGATCTCACTTCTCAACCGGGCAAGTTCCAGGGGATCCACCCGGCCCATCGGGTTGCCCTCCGCGGCCAGGTGGGGAGCGTGCGCCTCCAGCCACCTGCTCGCCCTGAAGATCAACTCCATGTGGTGTTGGTAGGCCTGCCGGGTGGTGTCCCCGTAAGTGAAGAGTCCATGGTTCAGGAGCACCATTCCGCTCGAACCCTCACCGCCCGCAGGCCACATGTCTCGGACCACCCGGGCGAGGTCGAAACCGGGCATGACGTAGGGCACGATCAGGACGCCTTCTCCCAGGACCTCCCGTACCCGGTCGGCGCCGTCCCCGAGATTGGTGAGGGTGACGATCACATCGGCGTGGCTGTGCAGGACCGCGCGATAGGGGATAAGGGCGTGGAGCAGCGACTCCACCGAAGGCTGGGGAGCCGCGGGGTCGAGCCGCGCCGCCGACAACTCCCGCATCATCTCGGTGTCCGAGAGACTGTCCAGGTCAAGGAGTTGGCGGAGTCGAGCGATGGGCAGGGGAGCGAATCCGGCCTTCTCAATGCTGGCCAGATCCCACCCGGATCCCTTCACCCACACCGTCTCCACCTCCCCGCCGGTTATGTCGGAGAAAGGTGCCTTCACCGAGGTGTTGCCTCCCCCATGGAGCACCAGGGCCGGGTCCGACCCGATCAGCCGGGAGCCGTATACGCACTCGGCCAGGGGATCGGAGGCCGCCGGGGCTAGGAGGTCATCCCACAGATCTTGTGTCATCCTTCACCTCAATAGGGGGTGTCCCCGCCGTCGATGCTGATCGACTGTCCCCTGATGATCAGCGCCTCGTCCGAGAGCAGGAAGGCTATCACCCGCCCCACCTCCACGGGTTCGATCCGCCGACCCAGTTGCGCCGGTCCCATCTGCTCCACAAGCTCGTCGGCCGGCACGCCCAGGCGGGGAGAGAGCCAATCCGCCACCCCGACCAGCATCTGCGTGTTCACCCCTCCCGGACAGACGGCGTTGACGTTGATGCCCTCTGAGGCCCACTCCATCGAGAGCGAGCGGGTGAGTCCCAGCACCGCCGCCTTGGAGGCGTTGTAGGCGGCCATGTTCGGGTAACCGGCCTTGCCGCAGTTGGAACTCACGTTCACGACTGCTCCACCACCGTGGTGCCGCAGGTGGTCCCCGACCGCCCGGGCGAACACGAACGAGCCGGTGACATTCACCTCCAGTTGGCGGTTCCAATCCGACGCCGCGGCGTCCCAGGCGGTGTCGAGGAATACCACCCCTGCACAGTTGACCAGTCCGTCCAGACGCCCGAAGCGGTCGGCGGTCTCCGCCACCACCCGCTGTGCGTCACTCCCCGAGGTGACGTCGGCCGGAAGGGTCAAGGTCCGTTCGCCTCCGGGATCTATCTCCGAGGCGGCCTCCAGGGGGGCCGCCAGGTCCACCATCGCCACTCCCCGGGCACCCTCCTCCAAGAGCGCCCGGGTGGCGCCCCGCCCGATCCCTCCTCCCGCACCCGTCACCACGAACACGCGATCGGAGAGCCTCATCCCTTCGCCTCCCATTACCAGGTCGGACAGGTGAGGATCCCGCCGTCCACCACCAGGTCGGCGCCGGTTATCCAACGGGCCAGGGGAGACGCCAAAAAGACACAGGCGTCCGCCACGTCCTCGGGGGTACCCAGCCTGTTCAGGGGCGCGGCCGCCTTCCACCGGGCCACGCCCTCGGGAAACTGCTCCTCGATCCCGGCGCGATGGATGAGCCCCGGTGAGACCGAGTTCACGCGGATGCCATGAGCGCCGTACTCCAGTGCGGCGGCCCGGGCGTGCATGATTAAGCCGGCTTTGGTCACCGCATAGTGGCCGTGGAGCGGGCCCGGCTGGCTCCCTTCGATGGAGGAGATGTGGATCACCGAACCCGGCGACTGCCGGGAGATGAGATGGGCCGCAACCGCCTGGGTGAGGCGATGCACGGCGGTCAGATTGGTGTCGACCATCCTCTGCCAGTCCTCGTCGTCCATCTCCGGCATCGCCACCAGGGTCTGGTCGGCGGCGTTGTTCACCAGAACGTCGAGTTTGCCGAAGGAGGCCATCGCTGCCTCCACCACCCGGTCGGGCCCGTCGGGTTGACGCAGGTCGGCCGCCACCTCCGCGGCCGGCCCGGGCAGCGAGTCGATCAGGGGTCCCAGATCGGTGGTGCGAGTGTGAGCCATCAACGACGCTCCGGCCTGGGAGAATCGCCGTGCGATCCCTCGACCGATCCCGCCCCCCGCTCCGGTGACGGCCACCACCAGGCCGGAGAGATCCAGCATGGAGGCGGGGGTAGGAAGGACGCTCATCGGAAAGTCAGTTCCGGGTTAGATCTTCGATCCGGCGGGCTGCCCGGGGGTATTGGCCGGTCAGATCGGCGCAGTCGCCCAGTTCGAAGCGATCCGGATGCCACGGGGGCGCCATGGTGGCTCCCACCAGGCTCCAGTCGCCGGTGGTGGAGGCGCCCATCCACACCCCGGCCGGTACCGTCACACACGGCCTCTGGCCTTCCTTCAAATCCTTTCCCAGGAGGGGTTGGTCCACCGACCCTCCGGGGTGCAGCAGCAGCATGCTGGCCGGGGCGCCCAAGTAGTGATGCCAGATCTCGGGGGCATGCAGGCGGTGCATGGCGGAGAAGTCTCCGGGTCGCATCAGGAAATAGATGGCACTTCCGTGGTCGTCGAGCCAGATCCGGGTCCACATGCCGCCTTCGGACGGAAGGGGCTCGAGGCCCAGGATGGAAATGACCTGGTCGGCGTTCATCCGGCCAGTCTGCGGGCGCGGTCGGCGACGTCCCTCCCGACTGCCTCGACGTCGACGGTGAGCACTTCGCCTCCCGACATCACCCGCCTTCCCCCCACCCACGTGGAATGAACCGCGGCGGGGGACCCCGACCAGACCAGCCGGGAGATGAGATCGTCTTCTTCGGGGATCACCGGACCGAAGGCCGGGTCGGTGGGGGAGACGGCGATCATGTCGGCGGGGCTTCCCGGTGACAGCCTGCCCAGGTCGGGCCTGCGGATGGCGTCGGCCGCTTCCCGGGTCACCATTGCCAGGGCTTGGTGGGGCAGGAGGGCGGCGGCGTCCTGGGAGCGGATGCGGGCCAGGCGCATGGCCATCCGCATCTCCTCGAACATGTCCAGACGGTGATGGGAGGCCGGTCCGTCGGTGGCGATGCCCACGGGGATCCCGGCAGATCGCATCTCCGCCACCGGGGCGATGCCGGAGGCGTGCTTGCCGTTGGAGCAGGGACAGTGGGCCACTCCCGCTCCCGCTTCGGCCAGGATGGCGATGTCCTCGGGGGAAATCCACGCCGAGTGGGCAGCCACGGTCGGCGAGTCCAGGATGCCCACCTGCGCCAGGTAAGCGGTGGCCGACATTCCCGTCCGCTTGCGCACCGCCTCCACCTCCCACTCCTGTTCATCGACGTGGATGTGGACCAGTGCTCCGTTGGCGGCCGCCGCTTCGGCCACGCTTCGCAGGCACTCCTCGGAGAGGGAATACACGGCGTGGGGCCCGATCCCCACCTGGATCAGGGTGCTATCTTCCCAACGCTTCATCAACTCGGTCATCTGATCCAACTGCTGCTGCAGGGAGCCGAACAACCCGCTCAGCTTCGGGTCTTCGATGAGCGGAGCGGTGACGACACAACGGAGCCCCGCCCAGGCCGCTCCGGCGGCCACGGCCTCCCCGCAGAAATACATCTCCAACGAGGTGGTCACGCCCCCGGCCAGCAGTTCCGCAGCGCCGGCGGCCATCCCCACCTCCACGTCCTCGGGCGTGAGTCGGGCCTCCCGCGGCCACATCACCTCGTGGAGCCACCGGTCCACCGGCAGGTTCTCCCCCGCGCCTCGCAGGAGCACCATGGGGGTGTGGCAGTGGATGTTCACCATTCCGGGGAGCAGCACGCCTTCCACCCGTTGGGTTGTGCCCTCGGTGAGGTCCGGGGCCTCCTCTGCTTTCCCCACCCACACCACTGCTCCGTCTTCTGTGTCCACCACGCCCGGTGAGTGGATTGCGCCTTCCGGCTCCATGGGAATCAGGTGATCGGCCAGGTATCGATGGGTCAGGGGCATCTGTCTATAGGCTAGAGGTTTGCTATGCAACCGAAACACGAACGAACATCGCTCGAAACAGTGGAGTGGGAAGGCGGCGTCGTGAAGATGATCGACCAGACCCGTCTTCCCCAGGACCTGGTCATCCTGGAGATCGCCGACATCCCAACCTTGGTGGCGGCCATTCAGCGACTGTCTGTCCGGGGCGCCCCCGCCATCGGGGTGGCCGGCGCCTACGGGGTGGCCCTGGCGGTGCACCTGCACGGTACGGAGGGGCCCGCCCTGGCGGAGGCGGTCTCCGATCTCCGTTCCGCCCGTCCCACCGCGGTCAACCTGGCCAAGATGGTGGATCGCACCTCGGCGCTGGCGTCCGAAGGGTTGGCGAAGGTGCTGGACGAAGCCCACCGGATCCGTGACGAGGAACTTCGGGCCTCTGTCTCCATGGGTGAGTACGGGGCTGACCTGGCCGACGAACTGATAGGCGGTGCGGCGGCCAGAACCATGACCATCTGCAACACCGGCGGTCTGGCCACCGTCGCCCGGGGGACGGCCCTGGCCGTGATCCAGACCCTTCACGAACGGGGCCGCCTGGAGATGGCCCTCCCGGTCGAGACGCGTCCCCTGCTGCAGGGCGGGCGGCTCACCACCTGGGAACTGGCTCGTATGGGCGCGCCGTTCCGGTTGCTGGTGGATGGCGCCGGGCCGTTCCTCCTGGCCAGGGGAGAGGCCAACCTGGTGCTGGCCGGCTCCGACCGCATCGCCCGAAACGGCGATGTCGCCAACAAGATCGGCACCTTCAGCCTGGCGCTTGCCGCCCGGCACGCCGGGGTGCCGTTCGTGGTGGTGGCGCCCGAGTCGACCATCGACATGGACACCACGTCGGGAGCCGAGATCGAGATTGAGGACCGGGGCGCCGAAGAGGTGGTCTCCGTTAGAGGAGTGGACGTGGCTCTTCCCGGCGCCCAAGCGCTGAATCCCGCCTTCGACATCACTCCCGTGGAGTTCGTTACGGCTATCGTTACAGACCGAAGAATCATTAGGCCCGACCAGGGCCAGAGTCCCGAAAACGTGCCCCTGGGGGAACTCAGATATCCCCATCCTCCAGGGGTGCTTGAAGTACCAAGGAGGTAATGAGATGAAGAACCGCAAGATGATCCTGGGCATTGCCCTGATGGCGGCGCTGGCATTGTTGGCGTCGGCATGTGGGGGCGAGGAGGAGGAAGCCGCTCCCGAAGGACCCAGCCTGATTTATGTAACGCCCAACCCGATCGGGGTCAACAAGTTCCTCGAACTCGGCCAGGTCGGAACCCAGCGGGTCGCCGAGGAGATGGGTGGAACATGGAAGACTTTCGAGTCGACCAATGACTCCGACCGTCGAGCCAACATCGAGGCCGCCATCGACGAGGCGCCCGACATCGTGGTGCTCACCACCTTCACTCTGGTCGAGTTGGCCGACGAGTTGTCCAAGGCCAACCCCGACCAGAAGTTCATCCTGATCGACGCCTGCCCCAACGAGCCCGCCGCCAACCTGCACTGCGGTGTGTTCCGCGAGCACGAGGGGGCGTACTTACTGGGCATAATGGCCGGACGTCTCAGCGAGGCTAAGGAGATCGGTTCGGTGGTGGCGCTTGACATTCCCTTCCTCCATCGCTGGTCCGACAGCTTCGCGCTGGGCGCCCAGAGCATCGACCCCTCCATCACCGACACCCAGGTGTTCATAGGGGGCGACAACCCCTTCTCCGATCCCGCCCGCGCCAAGGAGCAAGCCCTGGCGGTGGCGGCCCGTGGCGCAGACCACATCTTCGCGGTCGGTGCGGGGTCCAACGGCGGCATCTTCGAGGCCGCCCAGCAGGAGGGCTTCTTGAGCTACGGCGTCGACGTCAACCAGTGCCCCGAGGCCCCGGGACACATCGTGGACAACAACCTCAAGCTGGTGGACGTGCTGGTGGAGCAGTTGGCCAAGCAGGTCCTCGACGGGACTGCCGGTCCGGTCGTGGCCTTCGGGTTGGCCGAGGGCGGCACCGGCGTGATGGCTCTGGAGTCGGACGAGGTGCTTGCCGACAGCCAGTGTGTGATCGCCGACCACCCTGACATCGTGGCAGAGGTCCGCGCGGCTCGGGACGCCATCGTGGACGGCGAAATCGTAGTCCCCGACCCCCTGTTCGGTTGATTACTTGACATTTGAGCTGGAGCTCCGCGGGATAACTAAGCGGTACCCCGGCGTCCTTGCCAACGACGCCGTGGACCTGGCAGTGCGTCCCGCGGAGATCCATGCCATAGTCGGTGAGAACGGGGCGGGCAAGACCACCCTGATGTCACTGCTCTATGGGCTCTTCCCTCCCGACGAGGGAGAGATCTTCATCCGGGGGGAGGGGGTCGAGTTCTCCTCGGCGCTGGACGCCATCGCGGCCGGCCTGGGGATGGTGCACCAGTCTTTCAAACTGTTCCCGACCCTGAGCGTGGCTGACAACGTGGTGTTCCGCCAGGAGCCCCGCCGCCGCGGCTTGATCGACCGGGCCGCCAGCGCAGCCCGTGTCAGGGACCTGGCCGACCGTTACGGACTGGCGGTCGATCCCGAGGCTGCGGTGGAGGACCTTCCAGTCGGTGTGCTGCAGCGGGTCGAGATACTGAAGGCCCTTTATCGGGACGCGCAAGTACTGATACTGGACGAGCCCACCGCGGTGCTCACCCCCCAGGAAAGGGACCAGCTGTTTGAAGTGATCAGGCGGTTGCGCGACGCGGGACGCACCATCCTCTTCATCACCCACAAGCTGGGCGAGGTGATGGCCATCTCCGACCGGGTCACCGTGTTGCGCAACGGCCGGGCGGTGGCTGACCTGGTGACCGCCGAGACCGACCCTGCCGAGATCACACTGCACATGACCGGCCGGGCGGTGGATCTGGATCGCAGGGCCCCCGAGCACCAACCGGACGAGGCGGTGCTGGAGGTGGAGAACCTGACCGTTCTGGGTGGGCACGGGCGGGCGGTGGTGAAGGAAGCAAGTTTTCAGGTCAGATCCGGAGAGATCGTCGGGATAGCCGGTGTGGCGGGGAACGGGCAAAGCGAGTTGATCGAGGCCCTGTGCGGGCTGAGGGAAGCCGATACCGGAACGGTGACTCTGTCCGGGAGGGATATCACCACGGCCGACGTGGCCGGACGGCGAACGGCAGGCCTGGCCTACATCCCCGAGGACCGCTACGGAGTGGGCACAACCCGGCAGGCGTCGGTCTCGGAAAACCTTCTCATGGGTCATCACCGAGAGGAGACGGTCCAACGCAGAGGCTGGTTCGACCGCAACGCGGTGGCCCGGCTCACCAGGCGTCTGGTGGAGGTGTTCGACATAAAGGTGGGTTCGGTGTCAGGTCCGGTCTCCACGCTCTCGGGAGGGAACCTGCAGAAGGTCGTGGTAGCCCGGGAGATGGAACACGGCACCCCTCTTCTGATAGCCGAGCAGCCCACCCGCGGGTTGGACATCGGCGCCATCGAGTTCGTCCACAGTCAGTTGATCCGCTACCGCGACCAGGGCGGAGCGGTGCTGATGGTGTCGGCGGAGTTGTCGGAGATCCTTGCTCTCAGCACCCGCATCCTGGTGATGTTCGAGGGGAGCATCGTCGCCACTCTGGATCCCCGCAATGTCGACGAGCCGGAGATCGGCCTTTACATGACCGGAGCTCACCTGGAGGCAGCGGTTGCTTGAGCGAATCCTGAGTGAAGTCAGGGACATGAGCCGGCGGGCCGTGATGAGCCCGGTCACATTCTCGCTGTTGTTCGCCTTTGCCCTGGCTGCCGCCATCGTGGCCGTCACCGGAGGCGACCCCCTGGCGGCGGGAGAGGAGATGGTCACCGGCGCGGTCACCGGGTCGGGGTTGCGCAACACCCTCGGCAGGGCGATCCCGATAGTGGGGATGGCCCTGGCGGTCTCGGTGGCGTTCAGGTCTGGGATTATCAACCTGGGGGGCGAGGGTCAGATGGTGATAGGTGGTCTGGCGGGGACGATCGTGGCCATCTACGTGCCCGGTCCGGGAACTTTGATCGTGCCCTTGGCGATGATGACAGGTGCGGTGGTGGGCGCCCTTTGGGCGATGCTGCCGGCCTATGGGCAGACCTGGCTTCGTCTTCCCATCCTGATCACCAGTCTCCTTCTCAACTACGTGGCGCGCGCTATCACCGGATACCTGGTGCGGTTCCCCCTATCTGACGTCTCAGTGACCCTGGCGACCACCCGCCAGGTTCCCGAGACGGCCCGGATGCCCAAGATGCCGATCTTCGGAGGTGTGAGCCTATCACTGGTCCTCGTCATAGTTCTGGTGGCGCTGCTTTGGATGGTGTACACGAGGGCGGTGGCGGGGTATGAGTCCCAGATGACCGGTTTCAACATGCGGTCCGCCCGCTATGGGGGGATCGACGTCGAGCAGCGAACCGTCCAGGTGATGGTGGTGGCCGGCGCCATCGGGGGACTCATAGGGACCCATCTCATCATCGGCGAGGCCCTGCGATTCATCGACGGAGAGCTGGTGCTCGCCGGATTTGCCTGGACGGGCCTCCTGGTCTCGCTCCTGGCGGTCAACCGGCCTATCCCCATCTTCATCACCGGTTTGTTCTTCTCGGGCCTCCAGATCGGCGGACTTGCCATGCAGCGGAACGCCGGTGTTTCATGGCGCCTCTCCCAGGTGCTACAGGCCGTGGTGATCGTGGCGGTGGCATGCCGGCTGGCTATCCGGCGGGGTGAACGCCCCTCCGGTGAGGTGAGCGAAGCGGAGTCCGCAGCGGTGGGAGAGGTCTGATGTTCGAGGAGATCTTCGACGCCGCCCTGTTCGACTCGGCCACCCGGGCGATGATCCCTATCCTCCTGGCTGCTCTGGGAGGCATGATCTGCGAGCGGGCGGGGGTCTTCCAGATCGCCCTGGAGGGGATCATGCTGGCCGGCGCCTTCGCGGCGGTGGCCGGTTCCTACCTGGCGGTGAGTTGGACGCTGGGAGTTGTGTTCGGGATTGCGGCCGGGATGCTGATCTCCCTGGCTTTGGCGTACGGCACCGTCACGCGCCGGGGAGACCCGATCGTGCTGGGGATCGCGCTGAATCTCTTGGCGATGGGCCTCACCGGGTTCCTCTTGCCGCAGCTGTTCGACGTACGGGGGGTGTTCCAGCATCCCCGGATCGATGGCCTGGATCGGATCGCCATCCCGGTCCTGTCGGACATCCCGTGGATCGGGCCCGTCCTCTTCGACAACACCCTGCTCACCTATGTGGCTTTGTTGCTGGTGCCCATCCTGTGGGTGTTCCTCTTCCGGACAACCATCGGCCTACGCCTGAGAGGGGTCGGCGAGCGGCCGCTGGCCGCGGAGACCTTGGGAGTGAGCCCCACCGCCTACAAGTACGGGGCCGTTCTGGCGTCCGGCGCCCTGGCCGGGTTGGCCGGGGCCCAGTTGTCCCTGGGCAATGTGGTGCAGTTCGCCGAGAACATGTCGAGCGGGCGCGGATGGGTGGCGGTGGTGGCGGTGATGCTGGGCCGGGCCCATCCGGTCGGAGTGCTGGCGGCCGCTGCGTTGTTCGCCTTGGCGGAGGCGCTGGGCTTCCGATTCCAGGGCAACGGCCTGCCGGTCCAGATAACCGACGCCCTTCCCTTTGTGGTGACCCTGCTGGCCCTGATCATCGCCCGCAAGCGATTCGCCCGCCTGCTGGACCTGACCACCGCCGCTTGATTAAGCTGGGAGGGGGAGGTTGGGCAAAGCCCCGGGAGCGATGGCCGCACCGGGACGGAAGCAAAAGGAGAGAAGTAATGAGGTACAGGAGCCTGTGGGAGCGCTTGGAGAAGCAGTCGCGTCAAAAGGTCGAGGACTTCGAGGGAGTAGCGGCGGTCTCGGTCTTGGATCTGGAGCGAGGAGACGGGTTCTCTATCCGCGGCGATGAGGTGTTCCCCACGGCGTCCAGCATTAAGATCCACATCCTGACGCAGTTGTTGACCCGCGCCGAGCGGGGTGAGATAGACCTCACCGACCGCGTCAGGATTACACCCGAGATGTACGGACGGGGCAGCGGAGTGATCCACTACATGGAGAGCGAGCCCGAGTTGTCGGTGCTGGACATTGCCATCCTGATGATCATCGTGTCGGACAACACCTCTACCAACATGTGCATCGACTGGGCGGGCATGGAGGCCACCAACGACCTGTTGGACGACATGGGCCTCGGAAATACCAGGTTGCGACGCAAAATGATGGACAGCGAGGCCATAGACCGCGGAGAAGAGAACGTCTCGACACCGAACGAGTTGGTGGCGATGATGGAGATGCTGTATCGGGGGAAGCCCTCGCCCGCAGTAGCGGAGCAGGTCCTGTCCATCCTGGGAAAGCCCAAGTCCACGCCGTTGAACAGGGCGACCCCCTCCAACCTGGCGGTTGCCAACAAGTCGGGCGGTATGGAACGGGTCCGCTGCGACGTCGGTATCGTGTTCCTCCCGAACCGCCCCTACGCCATCACCGTGATGACCAAGTTCGGCCTACAGGACGCCACCGCCAGCGAAGCGCTGATAGTAGACGTGGCAAGGGACGTGCACCAGACCATGGTGGCGCTCGCCAGCACCAACGACTACGGCTTGGGAGTGCTTACCTTCACCAGCTACTGAATCGCAGTATCAGACCGGGGCGCGCGGGAGTTTGCTCAGTTACCCTGCCGCGTGGACACGGGTATGGCCACCCAACTCGAGCAGTTGCCTCCCGTGCTCCGGCAGGTTCGTACCTTTACGGTGTAACTGGTGTTCGGTTGCAGCCGGGATATGGTTACGTCGCTGGTCCCTCCGGCAGACCGGAACGTTGAACTCAGTGCATACACCACTCTGAGGTCGTAGTAGGCGTCGGCCGCAGGAGGGTCCCAGGAGAGGGTAACCCAGGTGTCGCCCACCTCTTTCACCGAGACCGGGTACGAGGCCGGCGCGGGAGTAAGTGTCTGTGTTGAGGCGGTGGCGGTCGTCCAGTCACTGCACATGCCCAGCGGGCTCTGGCAGGCCTTGACCCCAACCGTGTAGGTGGTGCCGGGCACCAATCCGATGTGAACTATGTAGGGCTGTCGGCTGTCCCACCACAGGTCACAGGAAGTGTCTACTGCATAACTGGCTACCAACCATGTGTTGTTGGCGGTCAGAAACCCACATCTGTACGACGTGGCGCCGGGGACCGGGTCCCATAACAGGACCAGCCAATCGTCACCCGTTTCGGTGATTGATACCGACGAGACCGCCGCGGGTGCGGTGTCGCCCGGCTCAGGAGGCGTCGTTGTGACAGTGACCTCTGTCCCAAAGCTACACTCTTCCCGCCCGAGCACCTCCTGGAAGCCGCAGGCCCGTACCTTCATGGTGTATTCAGTATCCGGTTGGAGGTTGTATACCCGCTGCGAGGTACCACCACGTACGGCTATCCCACCGTAAAACAAGAGGGGTCCCTTATCGTGTCTTTCAAGGGTGTCCGGGGGGAATTTTTCGCTGTTCCATATCTGGTAGTGGGTAGCGCCGGGTACCGGACTCCACGACAATCTGATTGATGTCGAATCTATCGGTGTGGCGACTACTGAAACCGGAGAAGGTAGGAGAGGAAGCGAAGATGTCGTATAGGGGACGCCGGATCCGTATTCGGATTCAGCCCACATACGGATCGAGTAACGCCCGGGCGGTAGACCGTCAACAGTGAAATATCTCTCGCCTGCCGACAGGTCGTGTCGTTCGTGAACGTTGAGGCCACCGCTGTCCTCGCGCACAACAGTTAGTGTGTAGCCGTCGACCGGTACGTTGTCTGTGAAGATCGGTGGCGTCCATCGAACAGTAAAGCCGTCATCCACTACAGAAGAAAAAGAGGCCGAAGGCTTAGAGGGTGGTAGCAGCGCGCAGGGAGCACTGTCTCCGCCGACTGGCCAGCCCAGAAGCCTGCGTTCGTAGCACGCCAGGAACACCCCGTCACTAAGAACGCCCGGGACCCCCTTCCCTGCTATCTCTCCTCCGTCCGCACAAGTCCCTTCTGTGCCTTGGCTGATATGCACCATCAAGGTCGTCGGATGACAATCCACGAAAGTGTGCGGCAGACCTATTTTCGAGTGACCTATTTCGTGCGCTACTACCTTCAGGAAACGGTTCAAACTTAGGTGCTCCCGGGTCAATGATATTGCAGCACTGTTACCCCCGTAACCGGGATACTTTCGCTTGGGCGTATCAACGAGAAGGAGAATCTGCTCCGGAATCAGACCAGGCGAACCAGAGAAGTCACGGGAGGGATAAACCGCCTGTAGCGCATCAGGCGCGCACTTCCGCCATGCCACTTCAAGTTGAACATTGTCCTAGGCAAGATCGGGCGATATTATGGATCCCTCGGTGAATATCAAAGTTAACAAATTCGACGATTCATTCACCCATCGAGGACTCAATTCGTCATTGAGCAGATCAACGACCTCGGCCAAGTCTTCGTTGGTGTACTTACCCTGTCGGGCACAGTAGAACACATGTACGGGCTTGATGCCTTTGTTGTAGGTCGCCCAAGAGTAAAGACCCAGAATCGCCTCATCATCCTCTGAAACCACCTCTTCATCTTCCAAATACAGTTCTGGTTCGGTATTCTCAGCGTCATCTGCCCCCGTAGTGTCGGAGTCGTCCTTTCCAGTGGTGGAGGTGGGGACCACGCTTGATGGGAGGGGTTGTTGTGATGGTTGGCAGGTGCCCGCCGCCACTGTTCGGCAGAGGAACAAGACCATTTCTTCTCGGGACACGTTGGTGCCGAATCCGAAGGTACCGGCTGCAATCCCACCGGTTACTCCCTGGTCGTATGCCCAGCCGATCGGCAGGTTGGCCCAATGGCTTCGGTCCGGCGCGTCCTGGTACACGTCGCTCCCGTTCGATCCGCCGGTCGGAGACCCCTTGGCGCGATAGAGGAACGTGATCATTTGTTCACGGGTAAGGGTCTGGGTGCCGGCGAACTCTGTGGCGCTCACCCCGGTGGTGATACCGTGGTCGACCGCCCAGCCGACCGAGTAGTTGGCCCAGTGATCGGCAGGCACGTCATCGAACCTATCGCTGCCCCTCACACCACTCTGACAACTGTCGGGATCGAACGCTCTGCACAAGAAGGTGACCATCTGGTAGCGGGTAAGGGTTTGACCGATCCCGAAACGGTTGTCACCCACACCAACCGTTATCACGTTTTCGGCGGCCCATTTGATGGCTGACTCGGCTGCATGACCTTCGGGAACATCCTCAAAGTCCGGAGCCGTTTGTCCCAGAGCCGATGAGACGCCAACCAAGGTAACCAACACGGCCACGGCCGCCGATGTCAAAACCAACCTAGCTAGTGGATGTCTTGAGATCGGCCCTGTTACCTGGGGGGGGGTGCCGACGGCTATCAGAGCCGAGCAGAGGAACCTTCCCAACATAGTCGAGTAATCTCATGCGCTTCGACATGATTGCCACTATACCACTCCGTCCAGGGAGTAATAGAAAGAGAGGGTTTAAAGGTCGGCTTTTTCGCGGGCTTCTTCGTATTGGTGGAGGGCTACGAGGAAGCCGATGAACACCACGGCCGAGACCACCATGAAGGTGATGGGGATGATGCGCACCTCGAAAGCGTTGAGCCCCTCTATGTTCACCGGGCGGGGACCCCGGGGAGCGTAGAGGACGAAGAGCAGGCTGCCGATGGTCATCCAGGCCGCGGTGCCCGCCCCGGTCACCAGGAAGGCCAGCTTCTTCCCCAGGTTGGTGTAGTTCAGCAAATAGACGGTTCCGTAGAAGACCAGGATCGAGGTCAGGAACAGGATGACGCCGGTTACGAACAGGTTTGCCGATAACAGGGAGCGAAACAGTTCACGCATGGCTCAGTTCCCCTTGCCGTTGAGGTCGCCTGCCCAAAGGTAGTCGACCAGCAGGTCCAGGTCGTCGCTTGACAGCACCGCTCCGAAGGCCGGCATCTGCCCGTTTCCGAAGCCGCTCACCCCGTAGGGTTGGTCGGCCACCGCTCCCACCAGCAGGAAGTCGCGGAGGTCCTCCTTGAAGATGAACTGTACCCGCGGTCTGCCCTTCCACACCGCCGGTCCGAACCCTCCCGATCCGGGCTGTGCCGCATACGGTGTCCCCGCCGACCAGCCCGAGGTATGACAGCGCGCGCAGTAGCCGATGAACACCCCCACGGCCCGGGAGGCTTTGTCCAGGTCGCCGTCGAATGCCGCGTCCGCCACTCCCTCCAGGGAGATCTCCCACTGCCGTTCCACACGAGCGTCCAGCAGTTCCTCGAGACCGGCCCGGGCCGGGCCGAGCAGTCGCTCGGCGTTCTCGGTCCGCACCGTCAGGTTGATGGAAGCCGCCTCCATGCCGGAGATGGCGGTGGCGGCTGCCTGGTCGTCGCTGATCCCCCCGCCCGAGGAGGCCCGCTCGGGGTCCAGGTTGACCACGGTCAGGGTGTTGGGGCGCAGTGCGGTCCGGGCGGCGGCCAACTCGGCGGTGATCACCCTCTCGGCCCGGTCCGACAGACCATCACCATCGGTGTCCACCTCGTCCACGGCTCCCAGGGCAGCTCCGATTGAAGCTATGCGCAGTTCGAGGATGGGCGCCCGGGGCACCACGGACTGCAGGACCGAGATGGCATGGTCGGCGACGTCCGCGTCGGGCCGGCCGTCGGTGGCCGGGTTCTCGGGATCGAAGGTCCAGGCCTCGATCTCGGAGAGGTCGAAGAGGGAGGCCGCCGTGGCAGTCAGCTCGGAGATGGTCGTCTCGGAAATGTCGGACAGGTTGTCGCCGTCCCGGTCGATACCCTGGTCCGACAGCGCCAGAGCCCGCCGGGCCAGGGCCACCAGGTCCGCCAGAGTCTCGGCGTAACGTGGGGCGCCCTCTATGTCGGCGATGAGTTGGCGTTGCTCGACGATGGCCCTCCCCAGGGCTTCGTAAGCGTTCTCCAGGGTGCTCAGCTGGCCCACCACGATCCCGTCGGTCTTGCGGAGGGCCTCCTGCTGGGAGATCTGGATGCTCTCCAGGTAGTTGACGATGTCCTGTACCTGCTGCTCGTTCATGGGGCCCCCTCCCACCGTTCCCCAAGGGGGCATGGGGCTGTTGCCCCGGCCGTAGGTCACCCAATAGGAGATGATGTCCCGGTCATAGCGGAAGAAGATGTCGTTGAGAGCCGGCGCCGCCCAGGAGACGTTCACCCCGGTCCGCTTCTCCACGTAGCTGGCCACGCCTCCCACTCCGTTTGGTCCGTGGCAGCTCCAGCAGTCGGCCTCGCTGGCCCCCACCAACTCCGCCCCTCGCTCGACGGACTCCTCGTGGAACTGGTCGACGAAGCTCAACTGACGATCGGTCTCGCTCAGGTAGTAGATGGCCAGTCCGACCGCCAGGAAGGCCGAGAGCAGCACCGCCCCCTGCTGGATGCGCTCCAGCCGTCGGGTCTCCAGCGCGTCATCGGTGACTCCCGGCGCCTGGTTGGGGGGGATTCCCTCCCGGCGGCGGGATCTCAGGGCGGCCACGCCCAGGAAGGAGAGCCAGATCACCGCTCCTACCAGCACCAGGGTGATTACCAGCGTGGAATCCATTACTTCCCTAAATGCAGGAGGGGCCTTGCGGATATGACACGGACTGGGCGATGGCCCGGGGGGATTCCACGATCACTCCGGTCCTGATGATCAGTCGCCCGTCCTCGGAGATGTGGACCGCGAACCGGTCCAGGTTCCGGGGGGCGGGCCCGGCGAAATACTCTCCGATCGAGTTGTACTTGGACCCGTGGCAAGGGCATTCGAAACCCTGGGAGTCGTCACACCAGGGAACCCGGCATCCCAGGTGGACGCAACGTTGATAGAGGGCCATGAGCCCTCCGGCCTCCACGTCCTTGCCGGCGAATTGCTCGCTCATCTTGACGGGTGCGGGGACCACGTAGGCCCGTGCATCGGGGATGAAAGCCGGTGTGATGAGGCCGGCCGCGTCGGTCATCTCCGGCACCAGGTCGGCGGCGCTCCCCGCGTCCACATCGCTCCCGAAGCCGCCGCTTATCTTGGGCCAGAGGAAGGCCAGGATCTCGATTCCCATGATGCCGAACCACGCCACCGACATGGCGGCCAGGGAGCGGTTGAAGAACTGGCGGCGGGTGACTCCCACCTCCTCGGGGGAGGCCTCCACGATCACCTGGGTCTCGGTTATGGGCGCCAGCGCCTCTTCGGGTTCGACCTCTTCGGCGGCGGCCACCGGCTCCTGGACTTCCTCGGGCGTCTCCTCGGCATCGGGCGGGGTCTCCACCACCACGTCCATGGTCGGGGTGGAACGGTCGGCCAGCCGCGCCCGGCGCTCCACCCGCTTGGGCCAGAGGGAGGCGGAGTCGGGCTCGGCTCGGCGGAAGGCGATTGTGAATGCGCCCACGGCCGCGGCGATTGCCACCGCCGCCACCCCGATGATGATCAGTTCGACGCCGCCCATCAGACGATCCGCCTAGCGGGCATCAGTGGCCACCGAAGTCGACCCAGTCTTTGAGGTCGTCGAAGAACACCCCGTCCACCCACGGATAGGCGAAGTTGAATCCCGGCCCCCGGAAGAGCACTCCCAGGATGGTGAGGGTCGCCGATCCCGCCAGGAAGATGGTGAACAACATGATGGCCAGCTTGCGGTCCGAGGGACGGGTGGAGGGATTGCGGTCTATGTAGGGAATCATCATGAATCCCACGATCCCGATCACGGTGGGCACTGTCACTCCGGCGATCTGCGGATCGAAATAGGAGAGCATCTCCTGGAGGCCCAGGAAGTACCAGGGCGCCTTGGAGGGATTGGGGGTGGCGTTGAAGTTGGCCGCTTCCAGAAGGGGCGCCTGGAGAATGGTGGAGAGAACCAGGAGGAAGGCGGTCATCGCCAAGAGGGCGGTGAACTCGGCGATCATCAGATGCGGCCAGGTGTTCACCTTGTCGGTGGGGTCGGCTTTGACCTGTTGGATCGCCCGGGCCTTGACCACCGTGAGCAGTCGTTGGTGGCGCACTCCCTCCGGCACGCCGGTCGGGGGCACNNGGGTTCTTCCGGGGCGGCGGGTGGAGTCTCGACCACGGCTGTGATGGCCGGAGGAGGGGCGGAAGCGGGGTCGGGAGGCTGGGGTTCGGGTGGGATTTCGGGGACCGAGGGCGGGGGAGGGCTGGGGACGAAGGTCGGACGGGGCACCTCCACCGACTCGACCGGAACCTCGGACACCGGGGCCTCTCCGCGCATCTCGGCAAGGACCTGTTCCACGGGAAGGCCCAGGGCCTTGGCCTTGGCTTCGGCGGAACGCCTCAGGAGTTCTTCGGGGATCTCGGGCACTAGCGCTTACCTCGCATGGCTAGAGGGGTCCGGAGATGCCGCCGTCCTTGCGGACTCTCCAGAAGTGGACCGCCAGGAAAATAACGATGATGAACGGCAGGAAGAGCACGTGGAGCACGTACCACCTCAAGAGCGTCCCCGCCGTCACCTCCACCCCGCCCAGGAGGGCGAATTTCACCTGTGCGCCTATCACCGGAACGAATCCGGCCATGTTGGTCCCGACCGTCACCGCCCACAGGGCCAACTGGTCCCAGGGAAGCAGATAGCCGGTGAAAGAAAGGAGGAGAGTCAGGAGCAACAGGATCACGCCCACCACCCAGTTGAACTCCCGGGGAGGCTTGTAGGCGCCGTGATAGAAGACCCGCGACATGTGGAGGAACACGGTGAGGACCATCAGATGAGCGCCCCAGCG
>JAAXHN010000094.1:20373-20921 GCA_012270885.1 Acidimicrobiia bacterium
GAGAGCTTTACGCCGTGGCGCTTCACCTTCACCGGGTGGAGGTGATAGAGCACGTTGTTCATGATCACGTAGGAACGGTTGCGGGGAGTGTCAGTGTAACCCTTCTTGAAGGGCGAGCCGGGTCGGAGCATCGAGTCCATGAACTGGCCCGACCACATCCGTCCCACCATGTCTGTCGCATGGGTGCGGGCCTTGGTCAACAGACCGTGAATGCCGTTGCGTGAGCTCACCCTTCTTCCTTACCAGCGCATTCCGTAGGTATACCCGTGCTTGAAGTCCCTCTGGCCGGTGTCCACCTCCCACGGCGCCGAGTTGAGTCCCATCTCCTCGGCCTGGGCGGCCAGGGACCCTTCGAACTTACCGAGGGAGATGACCCCGGTGGGACAGCGGTCGATGCACAGGGCGCACCGGGTGCACTCGTTCTCGTCGACGACGAAGAAACCGTAGTTGGTGGTGTCGTCTCGGGGGTCGTCGACGTTGACCGCCTCGTCGATGGCCTCCATGGATAGGTAGAAGATGCACTTCCACGGGCAGATGTCCACACAGCC
>JAAXHN010000095.1 GCA_012270885.1 Acidimicrobiia bacterium
AGGGAGGGTTGTCGTCGTTGAGCACCTGCGTGGGCTCGGTGAACCAGTCGATCCGCTCGACGGCCTGGGTTCTCCAGAACTCCAGCCAGTCCTGTTCCGCTACGGTGTGTATGCCCCCGCGGGCATTGGCTTGGGCGGCGAATTCGGCGGAGGGAGCAAAGGTCCTCTCCTCGATCAGCAGGTTCTCCAGGGTTTCCGCCATGCTGCGCTCCTTCGTCGATCTGAGAATTGCCCCCGAATATAGGGAGGGCTGGGTTATTGCTTAGGCCGGTGGTAGTCCGATATGAACATGGTAGATGATCTATTGCTTCCCAGCGCTTTCCCGACCGCACCGGATAATTGCGGGGTTCATCCAGGAGCGATCTCCCCGGGTGGTTCTAACGGGGGTAGCGGCGGCTGGGGTAGCGGCGGCGATACAGTCCGTGCAGTATTTCCCAGGCCAGAGATGCAATGGCCAGGGTTTGCACCCAGTCTCCCAGTCGAACGTAGAGAGTGGGGCCCTGGCTGGGTGCCCGGGTTCGCACTTCTCCGATCAGGAGAGCCTCTTCCGCCAGGGCTGTGCGGGGACCGGTCTCCCCGGCGGGCGAGATAAGTGTGGAACGTCCGGTCACCGCAGTGTGGATCAGGGGCATGCCCAGTTCCGCCGCCCGCATGCGTGTGATGCCGATGAACTGATCGGACGCCACCGAATAGGGATAGCTTTCCTGGCTGGTGGCCAGGATCAGCACTCCGGCGCCTTCCCGGGCGTTCTCCCTGCCATAGCGGGCGAATGACCCCTCGAAGGAGATCACCGACCCGAATCGACCGAACCCCAGATCCCAGAGAACCGGTCCGTTCCCCCGCAGCATGTCGCGGCTGGGCAGGTCCGCATGGAGGTTCTCCACCCACTTGAACCAGGAGCGGGCGGGGATGTACTCGCCATAGGGAACCGGGTGCTGTTTGTGGTACTCGCTGACAATCCTCCCCGTCTGGTCGAACACGACATTGGCGTTAACCCAATGGGTGTCATTGAGAGGCCGATCTCCACCTGCCAGCAGGACTGCCCCGATGCGGGCCGCCTCGGCGCCCATGGCCTCCCCCACCTCCGGAGCGTTGATGGGATCTGCCGTCCATGAACCGGTGGAGCCCTCCGGCCAGATTACGAGATCAACACTTCCCGGCTGCAGGGTGCGGGTGAGCCGGAGGTGGTTCTGGTAGATCTGGTACCGCTCGTTGGGACAATGCTCTCCCGGACACGGGTTGTTGCCCTGCACCACCGCAACCCGGACCACCTCCCCCTCGGTGTCCGGTGGCCAGAGCGAGCCCCCGACCAGCAGAAAACCCAGAACCAACGTCACCACGCCCGCAACTCGAAAGGATTGCCCCCGGCGGGTCTGGCGGAGGGCCAGAAGGGCCAGGGCCGCGGCTGCGGCCACCACCAACACCGTCCAACCGGAGGCGCCGATCCAGCGGGCCGCGCTCCGGGGCGGCGCCCACTCGCTCAGGGCATACCCGGACATCCCCCACTCCAGTCCGCCCAGAGGCCATCGCACCCTGGCCCACTCCATGAGAGCCCATCCCCCCACAGCCCGGACCCACCACCGGGACGGAGGCAGGGAGACACTCCGAACCATCAACACCGCGTAAAGAGCCGGAAAGACAGAGAGCACGATCACCAGTGGTAAGAAGGCGATGAGGCCGAGTTCGGAGAGCCAGGGCATCAGGAACCCGAAGAAGGAGAGGCCGAAAACAAAGCCGGTCATCACAGCGCTGAATACGCCCTCGCAGCGCCGGGTCTGCAGCAGGAACAGGGCGATTGCAGGAACGGCGATCCACCACCAACCGCGAGGCGGGAAGGCCAGGGACAAGGCCGCGCCGGCGAGAGCTGTAAGCAGAACCGGGGCGACGCGTTTCATCAGTGGGTCCACCGACACGAGAGACTACCCCATACTCAGCGGAGGTATTCTGTGCCGAGTGAAATACGGTGGCTGCGGTTCAAGCGATCTGGACCTGGCCGTGGCCGCGGCTCGCCGGGCCGCGACCATGTTGAAAGAAGCCTTGGGGAAGGGCGCCGAAGTCGAGTTCAAGGGACAGGTCGATCCGGTCACCGAAGTAGATCGTCGGGTGGAAGCCGCCATCCGGCAGATGCTCGTGAGGCACCGTCCCTCCGACGAAATAGTGGGAGAGGAAGAGGGTGGGGTCCTGCCACCGCGAGGTCGGGCGTGGATAGTCGATCCCCTGGACGGGACGGTGAACTTCATACACGGATTGGCGCCGGTGAGCGTCTCCGTCGCGCTCTGGGAAGACGGGGCTCCCCTGGTGGGCGTGGTCATCGAAGCCATACACGCCGAAGAGTTCACCGCGGTGCGGGGGCAGGGAGCCTGGCTCAACTCCCAGCCGATATCGGTCAGCTCCCAGGTCGTCCTCTCCCAGGCGCTGGTGGGAACCGGGTTCCCCTACGACCGGAGAGAACGCGCCCATGAATACGCGGCGTTGATGGGAGCGGTGTTGGCCGAGTGCCAGGGGGTTCGGCGGCGGGGTTCGGCGGCGTTGGACCTCTGCTATGTTGCGGCGGGCCGATTCGACGCCTTCTGGGAGCAGGGATTGGCGGTCTGGGACATGGCGGCGGGGATTCTCATGGTCGAGGAGGCGGGGGGAAGGGTAACCGGCCTCGACGGAAGGAAGCTCCCCTTGGACGGATCCCTGGTGATAGCCACCAACGGGTCGGTTCATGACCAGTTTGGCAAAGTGCTGGCCGGAGCGGTCGGCTGAACGATCCTTGGAGAAGTTATGGGAAACCACGCAGAAGAGATCTTCGACTACCCGGCGATCACCGTCCCGGTCATAGAGGAGATAGCCTCCCGCGCCATCGACGAAGCGGAACGGTTGCGGTCGGAAGTGCTGGATGCCGATTCTCCCCGCACCTACCGAAACACCCTGGCTCCCCTGGAAGCGGTGGAGGAGGTGCTCTCCCGAGCCTTTGGCGAGGCCGGATTCATGGGTTACGTGCACACCGACCCCGAGGTGAGGGCGGCGGGGCACGCATGTTCGGAGAGAATCTCCAAGTGGCACACCGACCTGACCTTCGATCCCGGGCTGTATCAGGCGGTGGAGGCGTTTCGGTCCACCGACCAGGCCGGGAAGCTCGCCGGAGAGCGCGCCCGTTATCTCGACTTCGTGCGCCGCGATCTCACGAAGGCAGGACATCACCTACCTGCCGACTCCCAGGCTCGAGTGAAAGAGTTGTCTGCCAGAATGATCGAGCTGGGGGTGGCCTTCGCCCGAAACATCGCCGAGTACGAAGATGCCCTGGAGGTGACCCGAGAGGACCTGGACGGCCTGCCGGACGCCTACATCGACTCGTTGCCCCCCGCCGAGGAGAAGGGAAGGCTCCGGGTGACGATGGCCTATCCCCACGTAGTCCCGTTCATGGAGAACGCCAATCGAAGAGACCTGCGCCAACGCTTGGCGAAGAAGTTCAGCAATCGGGCGGTGGAGAGCAATCGGCCAATCCTCGAAGAAGCGGTGGCCATCCGGTTGGAGATAGCAACGCTGTTCGGTGAACCCTCCTGGGCACACCACCGACTATCGGAGCGGATGGCCAAGACTCCGGAGACGGTAGAGGGCTTCTATGACCTGCTATTGGAACCGCTTGAGGAAGCGGGGCGGCGGGAGGTCGCCCGCATAGCGGAGATGTTGGCAGCGGACGGCGAGGAAGATCCCGTGCAGGCTTGGGATTGGAGGTACTACGACAATCGAATTCGCCGGACCGAGTACGGGGTCGACCAGATGGAAGTGGCCGGCTACTTCCCGCTTGACCGGGTGTTGCAGGGGATGCTGGATCTGACCGGGGAGATGTTCGGAGTCGAGTACCAACGGGTGGAGACGCCGGTGTGGCACGAGGATGTGATCACCTACGCGGTCTTCGACAAAGCATCCGGAGAGCACATCTCCAACTTCCACATGGACCTCTTCCCCAGGGAGGGGAAGTTCAGCCATGCCGCCGCCTTCACCTTGGTGAAAGGTCGCCGCCGAGAGGACGGGTCCTACCAGAAGCCCCGCTCTGCGATAGTGGCCAACTTCACGCCGCCGTCGGAGGAAACGCCAGCGCTGCTGCAGCATTCGGAGGTGCTGACGCTGTTCCATGAGTTCGGCCACATACTCCATCAGGTTCTCACCCGCGCCGAATCCGGCCGTTTCTCCGGGTCAAGCACGGAATGGGACTTCGTGGAGGCGGCGAGCCAGATCATGGAGAACTGGACCTGGCAACCCGAGATCCTGGCCAGGTTCGCCTTCCATCACCGGACGGGAGAACCCCTCCCCGCCGAGCTGCTGGGGAGACTGACCGGCGCCAAGCTTCTGAACATCGCCATCTCCAAGCTTCGCCAGGCCAGTTTCGGCCTGCTGGACATGGCCCTGCACGGCCCCGAACCGGAAAAGGATATCGACGAGATACTTGAACGCTGCAACGAGGTGTCGCTGTTCCCCCTCCAGGAGGGGACATTCTCGCCAGCCAGTTTCGGTCACCTCATGGGCGGATACGACGCGGGCTATTACGGGTACCTGTGGTCGGAGGTCTTCGGCGACGACATGTGGCGGCGTTTCGAGGAAGAGGGCATCACCAACCCGGCGGTGGGAATGGACTACCGCCGGGAGGTGCTGGACGTGGGCGGCTCCCGCGACGCCATCGAGACGCTCCGGGCATTCCTGGACCGGGAGCCCGACAACAGCGCCTTCCTCCGCAAGCTGGGTATAGACCCCCAAGACTGAGATTCTCCGCACCGAGCCGGCGGGGGGTGGTGTAAACAGATTGTGGGGGCTTCAGCCGTGCTGAGGTAGCCTCGAGGTCAGGACTCCAGTTCGATCCCGCCGAACAGGCACACGCCGGTAAGCGTTAGGTGTCCGCCGGAGGCGCCGGCCAGAGGCCTGGCCCGCTTGTCCTCCACCCCGCCCAGGACGTTCGTGGTCTGTAGGTCGACTTTCCAGTTCTTCGGGACGCGGATCTCGACGCCCCCGAACACCACCATGATGTCCAGGGTGGCCTCGCCGTCGGCTAGGCCCGTCTCGGCCAGATTGATCTTCGTGGATCCGAACACCGAGACTATCTGACCGCCGGAGACGTTCCGGTCGATGACCTTCATGCTCTCCGATCCGAATACAGAGGTGACGTTCACCTCGCCGGGGACGGACTGGTTGCTGACATATCGTGCATCGCCCTGTGCTTCACGCCGGGAGGGCTTCTTTCTTCGCCGGAAGAGGATTCTGGCCCCGACAAGAATCAGGACCACCGGCCAGAACCGCCAAATGTCCCCGATGGAGTAATCCCAGACGTCCAATGTGCTCAACAGGAAGAACACCCCGAGGGCAGTGATGAACAGCCCCGTAAGCCAGGACTTCCCCTTGAAGTTCCAGAGACCTACGGCGATGATGATGATCGGCCACCAGCTTGCCCAGGGGATCTCCCAGCCGGTTAGGTTGCCAACCAAGAAGACGCCTCCGATGATCACCAGGGCCAGTCCGGTCAAAACCCGCCCGCCACGCCCGGAAGTCGCCATGATTCTCTCCTTCGGTCCTGGATCTGTACGACAGATGCTAGGCGCATTCTGAGACCGACCGTACAATGGCACGCCCACCCCGCAGGGACTCCGCCGGGCTCCTGCC
Source organism: Acidimicrobiia bacterium (assembly GCA_012270885.1). Taxonomy (GTDB): domain Bacteria; phylum Actinomycetota; class Acidimicrobiia; order Spongiisociales; family ZC4RG35; genus Bin76. Next base: position 5,641 of record JAAXHN010000095.1, read on the forward strand.
GGTGTCAGCCGGTTTCCCGCATGGCGGCGAAGAAGAGTGGTAAAACCGATTAGTAAAGGTGTTTGACAAATAGGCTCGGAGCACATACACTTCCTGTCCAGAACCAGGCGGGAGCTTGTTGCAGCGAGTGCAGGGAACCGGCGAGTGGAACATAAGGAGTCATCCCCAGATGCTTGAGGAATCGGGATCCGGGATGCTCCGACTGCGAAACGGCCAAACGGTGTTCGACCGTTTCGTGGAAGCCGGGACAAAACCCATCTCCCGCGCCGAGATCGCCCGCCGGACCGGATTGTCCAAGCCCACCGTGAACACCCTAGTGGTGGATCTCGAAGCGGCCGGTGTGGTCAGGTGCAACCCGTCTGTTCAGCCCCGGGGTCGGATCGGCCGGCCGGCTGCTTCCTACGAACTGGTGCCTGACGCCGCGCTGGTGATGGGGGTCGATATGGGCGCCACCAAGACCATCATCGGCATAGCGGACCTGTTGGGAGACGTGATAGCCACCGAGCAGATCCATACTCCGGCCCACGCGGCAGCGGCCGTGAATGCAGTGGTGAACGCCACCCGGCGCCTGCTGGAGCGCCTCGGCGACCGCGGGTCAAGGCTGGAAGCAGCATGTATGGGGGTCCCCGGCGTTTATCGCCCCTCCCAGGACAGGGTTGAAATGGCCCCCAACCTTCCCGGGTTCGGGGACTTGCCAATCAGGGCGGAACTGTCCGGCCGGCTCGGGGTCGAGGTGACCATAGAGAACGACGTGAACCTGGCCACGGTCGGGGAGGCGAACGCCATGGAGGGTGAAGGAGCGAGGGACTTCGCCGCCATCTCCATCGGCACGGGAATCGGCATGGGGATGGTGATGGAAGGCGCCCTGTACCGGGGCGCCCACGGAGCGGCGGGGGAGATCGGCTCGGTGAAGTTGCCGCGGGTGGGCGGCGAGGTGTTTCACGCTCTCACGCTGGAGGACGTGGCTTCGGCGCCCGCCATCAGAAAGCTGTTTCACCGTTCGGTGGAGGCGGGGTGGCGCACCGGCCTGGAGGGAGACGCCGACGTCCCGGCCATATTCGCCGCCGCCGCTCGCGGCGATCAGGCGGCCACCGCGGCGCTCGACATCGCGGCTGACGCGGTTGCCTTCGCCACCTCCTATTTCTGCTGGGTGAACGATCCCACCCTGGTGGTGTTCGGTGGCGGAGTGGGGTCGAACCCCATCTTCGTGGATGCGGTTCGTGCCCGGATCGGCCGCTACCTGACCGTCATACCCGAGATGGCGCCATCCACCTTGGGAGGCCGGGCTGCGTTTCTGGGCGCGATCTCCACCGCTCTCGCCGAGGTTCGCGGTTCGCTGGTGGCGAAGCGGTTGGGACGAAGGAGCGAGGGGTGAATGAACACGCCGTCTCCGTGGCAGCCTCGGTCGACGAGAGGGCCCTGGTGGACCTGGCCCGGGAAGCGGTGAGGATTCCCAGCGTCACTCCCCATGAGGCGGCCTTTGCAGACTGGGTGAGGGACCGGCTTGAGGAGGGTGGGTGGAACGAGGTCGGCCTGTTCGAGGTGGAGCCCGGCCGGCCCAATGTCCATGCCCGCGCCGGGGATCCCGATGGTGCAGGCCGGTCGTTGGTGCTGGCGGGGCACCTTGACACGGTCCATGCGGATGACTGGACTCCAGAGTGGGAGGGCTCAGACCGGGCCGATCCTTTCGGGGCCCACGTCATAGACGGGGAGATATGGGCGCGGGGCGTGACCGACCAGAAGGGAGGGATATGTTCGATTATCGAAGCGCTCCGCGCGGTCCACCGGGCTGGATACCGGCTGGCGGGGGCGGTTACCGGGTTGTTTGTCTGCGACGAGGAGTCCGGCCAGCCCGGTAGCGGGCTGTCTGTGGGGATGCGAGCCGCAGTGGCAGAGTTGTCGGGAGGAGACCGCCGCGCACCTGACTTTGCGATCTACACCGAGCCCACCACCGGTGCGATCTACACGGCACAAATGGGATTCCTGATCGCCGATATCACCCTTCAGGGGAAGTCGGCCTACTTCGGCACGCCGGAACTGGGGGTGGACGCGCTGGAGGCTGGCCACGCCCTGCTGAGCGCTCTGTGGAGTTACAACCGGACGCTGGCCACGGGAGAACCCCACCCCCTATTGGGCGGGCGGTTTCTTCTGGTTACCAGCGTGGAGTCAGGCGGCAATATCGCCGTTCCCGGCACCTTCCGGCTGTCGCTCATCCAGAAGCTTCTGCCCGGCGATGACCTCGACGTCACAGCCCCGGCTCTCCGGGACATTACGGAGAGTGTCTGCGAGAAGTTCGGGGTGGCGGGCGAAGTGGTCTTCTCCGCACCAAGGGACCATCCTGTGGGAGGCACGCCCGATGAGATCCCGGCCGACCATCCCGGGGTGTCCGAGTTAGCGAGGGCCATCGGGCAGACTACCGGACAGCCGGCCCGAATCGAGGGAGCCCCCTACTGGTCGGAGAAACCGCTTCTCCGTTCGGCGGGCATTCCCGGTGTCTACTTCGCGGCAGGCGACATCGCCAACTGCCATACACCTTTCGAACGACTGCCGATCGACCAATTCGTCTCTGTCACCCGCACCCTGGCGTACTTTATTGCGGCGTGGTGCGGGGTCGAGGAAGCAACAGAAAAGGAGGAACCATGAACAAAGGAACCATGAACCTCAAACGCAATACGTCCGCACTGTGGCTCGTCACCGGTCTGGTGGCGGTGGTCAGCCTGGTTGCGGCGGCTTGCGGCGACGCCGAGGAGGAAACCACCACTACCCAAGCGCCCGCCGCAGCCACCACTACCCAGGCGCCTGCCACGACACAAGCTCCAACTGATCCTGTGGCGCCGGTTACTCAGGGGCCGGGTGGTGAGGAGGCTACTCCGTCGGGTGAGATTGCTTTGAGTGGTGATGAGATTGCTGAGGTTCGGTCTGGGGGGTACACGGCGGCTTTGTTGTGGCATACGGCGGGTGCGTTCACTGATGCGGTGAGCCAGGGCGCTCGGGATGCTTTTGCGGAGTTGGGCGTGGAGGTGATCGCTGAGACCAATGCGCAGTTTGACGCTGCTCAGCAGGCCAATGATGTGGAGACTGTGTTGGCGCAGGATCCGGACATCATTATCAGTTTGGTGATTGATCCGGTGTCGGGCGCGGAGGCGTTCCGTCCTGCGGTTGACGCCGGGGTGCAGTTGGTGTTCTTGAGCAATGTGCCCGAGGGCTATGTGCATGGCGTCGACTATGTGGGGGTGGTCACCGATGATTTGGCTGCGATGGGCATGGCGGCTGCGGATTTGTTGGCTGATGCGTTGGGTGGCTCCGGGGAGGTGGGTTTCATCTTCCATGACGCTGCCTATTACGTGACCAATCAGCGTGATCAGGCGTTCAAGACTTGGATAGCGGAGCGTTATCCGGGTATTGAGATTGTTTCTGAGCAGGGGTTGGCTGATCCGGCTGCTGCTGAGGAGATCGCTTCTGCGTTGTTGACCCGGAATCCTGGTTTGGATGGGATCTATGCGCCGTGGTCGGCTGGTCCGGCTGACGGGGTGTTGGCCGCTTTGCGGGCGGTGGGTGCTTCGGATGTGGCGGTGGTGACCCTGGATCTGGATACCAATGTCTCGCTGGACCTGGTGGAAGGCGGGAACATTGTGGGTATCGCGGCGGATGAGGCCTATGAGCTGGGACGGACCATGGCGCTGGAAGGCGCTTACGGGCTGTTGGGCAAGGACGCCCCTCCGTTCACGGTGGTGCCGGCCATCAAGGTCACCGCGGACAACATCGTGGAGGCCTACCGGCAGTCGCTCGCCACCGACCCACCCGCAGAAGTCATGCAAGCACTCGGTGGATAACCTCCCATGAACAGCTGATCGCACAAGGAAACGGTCGCAAGAGATGAGATTCCATGCCCTGGCCAGCGCCGGCGCCCGGTTGAGGCGGGCATGGACCAACCAGAGCGAAGACGGCGGGTTTCGACAGTACGTGGTCTATTTGGCCTTCGTCTCGATTCTCGCCGTCTTCGCCTTGACACTGTGGGACGACGGCTTCCTGAGCTGGTCGAATCTTCTCAACATCGGCCGTCAGGCCGCTCCGATCGCGGTGATGGCCGTGGGCATGGCTTTCGCGTTGGCGTCGGCCGAGATAGATCTCTCGATCGGATCCACCGTGGCGCTCTCTTCGCTGGTCGCCGCGGTGGTGGTCGGCGATTACGGGTTCTTTTTCGGAGCCTTGGCCGCGGTGGGGGTTGGGGCGGTGATCGGGCTGGTGAACGGCCTGATCACGGTCAAGGTGCGGATCCCCTCCTTCCTGGTGACTCTGGGGACGCTGGGCATCATCAGCGGCATCGCCCGCAACATGAACAACCTCCAATCCATGCCGATCCGAAACGACGCCTTCTCCGCGCTGTTCGGCGCCGGGTCGCTGGGCCCCATCTCGTCGCTGGTGATCTGGACCGCCGTCGTTTTTGTCCTCGGCCACTTCGCGTTGCATCATCTGCGTTGGGGGAGGCATGTTCTCGCCACCGGCGCCAATCGGGCGTCGGCCAAGGCAGCCGGTCTCAATACCGACCGGATCAGGATGAGCGCCCTGGTGGTGAGTTCGGTGGCGGCTTCCTTCGCCGGGGTGCTGCTGGCCGGGCGGCTGGCCATCGGGCGTCACGATCTGGGAGAGAACGATCTGCTCACAGTGATCGCCGCGGTGGTGATCGGCGGAACCAGTTTGTTCGGTGGCCGCGCTTCGGTCGCCGGCGCGGTGACGGGGGCCCTGATAATGGCGATGCTCAACAACGGATTGATTCTCATGGGCCTCGAGGTGGCGGACCAGTTGATCGCCCGGGGTCTGATCATCATCATGGCGGTAGCGCTCAGCATGAGAACGCCGTCGGAAAGTGTGGGTGACGATGTTCCTTAGCTCTCTGATTACCAGGAACCGGGCCTTCCTGGAGGCATCGGTTCAACTCCACCAGGACAACCTCATTCCCGCCAACAGCTACGTGCTGGACCTCGATGCGCTGGAGGCCAATACCCGCCACATGGCGGCCGAGGCGCACCGTCGGCGTCTGAAGGTGTATGCGATGAGCAAACAGGTTGGACGCGCCCCCGGGGCGCTCCGGGCCATAACCGACGGCGGCGCGGACGGCTACGTGGCGGTGGACATGGCGTGCGCCCGGCCCATCGTCGCCAACGGCCACCGGCTGGGCAACCTGGGCCACCTGGTTCAGGTGCCGAAAGCCGAGGCGGGCGAGGCGGCCGGTCTGGAACCGGAGTACTGGACGATCTTTTCCCGGAACAAGGCGCTGGAGGCCTCTCGGGCCCTATCGGGAGGGGACCGCACCCAGTTGGTGCTCCTCCGGGTGTGGGATGAAGGGGATGTCTTCTATCCGGGACACGAGGGAGGTTTCCACCTCGACGAGTTGTCGGAGGTGATCGAGTTCGTGAACAGCCTGGATGGGCTGGCGTTCGCCGGGCTCACCACCTTCCCGGCCCTCCTGTACGACGCCGGGACGAGACAGGTGAAGCCCACTCCCAACTTGGAGACCCTGGCTCGCGGCGTGGAGATCGCTCTTGGACGCCTGGGGACGGGCTTTCCGATAGAGGTGAATGCCCCCGGCACTACTTCCACCGCGGTTCTCGGGCTCCTGGCGGGGATCGGCGCCACCCAGGTGGAGCCGGGACACGGCCTGACCGGCACAACGCCCCTCCATGCAGTGGCGGACCTCCCCGAACAACCCGCCGTCCTATATCTGACCGAAGTTGCCCACCTTCATCAGGATGTGCCCCTCTGCTTCGGCGGGGGCCTGTACGTGGACCCCGTATTCGAGCCCTATCAAACCAGAGTGGTGGCGGCCAGGAATCCCGAGGACGTCGGCCTGGAGCCGGTCCGGATCGATATGCCGGATCCGGCGGGCATCGACTACTACGGCCGGCTTCATCCGCCGAAGGGTCGAAGGCTTCAGGAGGGAGACACCGTGATCGCGGGCTTTCGTATCCAAGCCTTTGTCACGCGGGCGTTGGTGGTAGGAGTGAGGGGAGTCAGCACCGGGAACCCGGTTGTGTCAGGCATATGGAACGTGGACGGAGTACCAGTCGATTGGGATGGCCGATGACCGCGCCGGCACTCTCGGTACGGAACATGTCCAAGGCGTTTCGCGCCGTGCAGGCCCTCGAGGACGTCTCCCTGGACATCCGTCGCGGCCGGGTGACGGCGCTCCTTGGTGACAACGGGGCCGGGAAGTCCACGCTGGTCAAATGCATAGCGGGTGTGTACCAGCCCGACTCGGGCACCGTGAGCATCGATGGCGAGACCCATCGAATCTCGTCTCCGGATGTGGCTCGGATGCTGGGTGTGGAGACCGTACACCAGAACCTCTCGCTGATCGACAGTCTGAATGTGGTTGAGAACCTGTTTCTCAACCGGGAATACACCCGGGGCGGGTCTTTCGGGTCGCGCATAGGCCTGCTGCACAAGCGGAGGATGTCCCGTGAGTGCCAGGCCACCCTGGCCCGTCTGGGGATCTCCATCCCCTCGCTGCGAAAGCCCGTGGGCCTGCTCTCGGGGGGCCAGCGCCAGGCCATCGCCATCGGGAGAGCGGTGGCATGGGGACAGAAGATCGTCCTCTTGGACGAACCGGCCGCGGCCCTGGGCGTGGAGCAGGCGCAAAGAGTGCTCGATCTGATAGTCGCGCTCCGGGACGCCGATGTGGCGGTGCTGCTCATCACCCACAACATGGACCGCGTGACCCAGGTCTGCGATGACGCGGTGGTCCTGCGCCGGGGCCGCAAAGCCGCCGAAGTGAAAGTCGATCAGGTCACCAAGGATGATCTCGTGGCATTCATCACGGGGGCCAAGACCACCGACACCGGGACTTGATCCTGCCCAGCGGTGTGCACGGGTACCTGCCCCGCCGATCCCGAGCATGAATCCGGTGGAGCTGATCGTGGAGGGAAGTACTCACAGCCTGGCGCGCAGGGCCGCCGATGTGGTCCAGGAATACCTTGGTTCCACGCAGGACCCGGTGCTGGGACTCGCCACCGGAGCATCCGTGCGCCTTCTTTACCGCGAACTGGTTCGTCGCCACCGCCAGGAAGGGCTGAGCTTCAGCAGGGTGCGGGCCTTCCTGCTCGACGATTACATCGGTCTCGGTGTGGAGCATTCCCAGTGCTATGGCAACCTCATCGAAGCCGAGTTCGTCCGGCATGTGGACATCGACCCTGAGCTGCTGTACGTGCCGGATTGCGGGGCTGCCGACCCTGACCTGGAGTGCGATCGTTACGACCGGCTGGTGACCCGGGCGGGAGTGGGACTGCAGGTCCTCGGGGTGGGGCGCAACGGCCATCTGGCGTTCAACGAGCCGGGGTCCTCCTTCGAATCGCGCACCCGGGTGGTCCGGCTGGCAGCGGCTACCAGGGTTGACAACGCCCGGTACTTCGGCGGCCCCGACCAGGTACCGGCTCTTGCCATAACCCAGGGCATGGCCACGATCCGCCAGGCCGCCCATCTCTTGGTATTGGCGACGGGACCTTCCAAGGCCGACGCGGTGCGGGCGGCGCTGGAAGGGCCGATCACCTCTTCCGTTCCGGCCTCGGCGCTCCGGCTGCATTCCAGGGTTACGGTTCTCCTGGATCCGTCGGCCGCCGGGCTCGCCGGCCCGGGTGGGTAGGCCCTGGCATGAGCCTCAGGCCCTTCTACGGCAGACGTTCACAGGCCACCCCGTTGTTGTTCGTATCGATCAGCGCTACGTCGCCGTACAGAGGAAAGTAGGTGTCGAACCACTCCTGGGCCTCGGCCTGAGTGGCGAAGTCACTGCAGTCCTTGGTGTTGCCGGGATTCTCCGGAGGCGTCTCGGTAGCCGGTGCAGCCGTAGTGGTTGCCGCTTCCGTGGTGGTCGTCGTGGTGGTTTCTTCCCGGATCGTCGGGATGTTGTTCTCGGTCCGGCTCCTCTCGAGGGCCGCGATTGCATCATCTCCGATTATCTCCGCCACCCGGATAATGGCTTCCTCGAAGATCTCGTAGGCGGTTAGGAACCCCACCAGCGCTGATCGGCGGGCCTGGCCTGTGTCCGTTGATCGCAAGCCGTCGAGCATCTCTGTCGCAGTGTCTGCCATGAGGACCACCGCCGCGGCGGCGGTCTGATGCTCGAGGGGAATGTTGCCTTGCGAGGATGGCTGGATGCCCTCGAAGGCGTCGCGTAGCTCTTGGGCGCGCTGTGCGGCAGCCTCCATGCCCGCATCGGTCTCTCCGTAGGAGACCCCGGTTTCGGACCGGTTGTCCCAGTTCTCGTTCAGGGCCTGCACGTCCGCCACCAGCCTGCCGATGTTGGCCTCGACCGCCATCAGCACCTCGAGGTAGTTCATCGATTCCTCGGCCAGAGAGATCAGGGTGGTTGACGTGGTGGTCGTCTCCGGAAGGGCGGTCTCCGGCGATGGGAGAGTGGTTGTGGCCGCTCGGGTGGTCGACGTGGAGGTGATCGGCGCCAGGGTGGTGGGGATGTCCGCGGCTGGTTCATCCGAACAGGATGCGCCAACCACGATCACCACCAGCGCTGCCAGCAACTTCACAGGGCTGTGCCGGGTTGTAAACACTGATCGCATTCTGGGCCTGCTTCGTACCTTCTGGCAAAACAATACTCAAGCGGCGGTCCGGAGGATAGAATGATCCTTCGGACCGCGCGCTCAGGAGGAGCGGCGCCCGGCCTTGCGCCTCCAGACCCTGGCAAGGTAGGGAATGGCGTCCGGCGTCTTGCAGGAGGTCTGACCGTGATCGACTTCCACCTTGCCGATACGGCCCGCGGCCTCCTCCGCTGTCTGCCGCAGCTCCTGGCTCCGACACCCGATGGCAATCAGGGCGCCGTTCATGGAATGCCGGACCCGGTTGGCCGCGACCCCGATGTCTCGTTCTATGTGGGAAAGCCTCTCGGTGAAGTGTTCGTCGGACGGATGGCGTTCGCCATCCAGCGCCTGTGCGGCCACCAACGACCAGCCGACCGTTCCGGTCCACTCATCTCCGGGATCGGCGGTCCAATCCTCTGCCAGCTCATCTCGCAGGGAGGTCCGACCCGCCAGGGAGGCAAGGGCGTCGGCCAGGACGTAATTGTCGACATCGGCAAGGCCTTCCCGGAGTGTTCGCGCCGATATCCGGGAAGGGTCGTCCACCATGGTTGCCAACACCCGGGCGTCGTGGTTCCCCGAGGACCACAACTCGGCAGCCAACCGGGGGTCGGGAGCCAGGCGTTTGGCGAGCTTCCTCAGGTTGGCGTAGCTGACCCCGAACAAGGGCCCTTTCACGCCGTGGCGGGGATAAACCTTGCGATTCTGGGGAGTGCCGAGTTCCTCCAGTTGCGCCAAGGTCTCACCACACAGAGCGGAAGAGACGACTGTGGTCGACATGAGGATCCTTCCGTGGTTGGCAGGGACTGGCCTCAGTTTAGGACCCCGTGCCAGGTTAACCGGCCCTGGCAGGCGCTCTGCACGAAGGGCTCCCTACCATTCGAGGGAAGGCTGCTGAAAGGAGCGAAATGAGCAGCAATATGACAGCCGCGGCGGACGCGGTCCTGGAAGGCGTGGTGTCAGGCAGCCCGCGGGTCCCCGGTGTGGTGGCTCTGGCGACCAACCGCGAAGGCAACATTTACGAAGGAGCGCGGGGGGTCCGGTCCCTCGGCAATGGCGCGGCGATGACCACCGACACTATCTGTGCGATCTTCTCCACAACCAAAGCCATCGCTGGCACCGCCTGCCTGCAACTGGTCGAAGAGGGTCGGCTCGACCTCGACGCACCTGCCAAGAACTACGCGCCCGACATCGGGGAACTGCAGGTGCTGGATGGGTTTGACGACAACGGAGACCCCATGCTCCGTCCGCCGAAGCGTGATGTGACCACCAGGATGCTGCTCCTCCACACCGCCGGCCTGTCCTACTTCTTCTTCAATGAGACGTACAACCGGTTGGCCGAGGAGCACGGCCAGGTCAGCCCGGTTACGTCATCGAAGGAGTCGCTTATGACTCCCCTTCTCTTCGATCCGGGGGACGAGTGGGAGTATGGAACGAATATCGACTGGGCCGGCCAGGTGGTTGAAGGGATCACCGGGCAGCGCCTGGGCGAGGTGATGCAGGATCGGATATTCGAACCCCTCGGCATGAAATCCACCTCTTTCGACTTGAGCGATGAGATGCGGAGTCGGATGGCGTTGATACATCACCGAGGCGAAGACGGGGAGTTGACGGCTCTCGACTTCGAGTTGCCGCCCGATCCCGAGGTGCACATGGCCGGTCACGGCTTGTACTCGACCGTGGAGGACTACATCAAGTTCATCCGAATGTGGCTGAACGACGGCATGGGTCCGGGCGGGCAGGTCCTCGCCAGAGAAACCGTGGAGATGGCCGCGCAGAACGGCTTGGGAGAGATGAAGATCAAGGGTCTGCCCGCGGTGGACCCGTCTCTCACCAACTATGCGGAGTTCTTCCCCGGAATGCCCAAGTCCTGGGCGTTGACCTTCATGATCAACGACGAGGACGCTCCCACGGGTCGCCCGGCGGGTGCCCTGGCCTGGGCGGGTCTGGCCAACCTGTACTACTGGATCGACCGGCAGAACGGAGTCGGAGGGTTCTGGGCCACCCAGATCTTCCCGTTTGCCGACGCCACTTCGGTGGGCGGCTTCATGGACTTCGAGACGGCGATCTACAACACTCTGTAATCAGCAAACCCTCTCAAAACCGACGGAAAAGGGGTTCCTTTTGCGGGAGCCCCTTTCTGCTGCAAATAGGTGTCACGGCGGTTGTGTCCGCCGACCCGGTCCTGGCTAGCGGTAACCTCCTCCTCTCCTCAGGCTGTCGAGGGTCACGGCGATGATCAATATCGCGCCGCGTACCACCGACTGCCAGTAGATCTGCACCTGCAGGAGGATCAACCCGTTCTGGACGACTCCGATTATCAACAACCCCAACAGGGTCCCCAAGAGGCCTCCCCGTCCTCCGCTCAGGGCGATGCCACCCAGCAATACCGCGGCGATGATGTCCAGTTCGGCGCCGTTGAGGGCGCTTGGCAGGGCTGTCCCGCTTTGGGAGGTGAGCATGAGGCCCGCCAACCCCGCCAGGCAGGCCTGGGCCACGTAAGTCCAGCCTCGCAGGCGGTCCACCCTGATACCGACGTTGCGACATGCCTCGCTGTTGCCGCCTATGGCGTAAAGGTGGTTGCCTGCCACCGTGAATCGCATGAAGCACATTCCCAGCACGACCACCGCCAGGAACAGCCAAACGGTTATCGGAGCTCCAAGCCAGGACCCCCTCCCCAGTTCGCTCCAGGCGTTGACGCCGATCACAATGTTGTCGCCCCCCGTGGACACGAACGCCAGACCCCGGTAGAAGAGCAGGGTTCCAAGGGTGGCGATGATCGGGTTGATCCGGAACTTGACAATCAGCAGGGCGTTGAAGGACCCCAGAACTCCGGCGGCGGCTATGCCCAGCACGCCGACCAGGACACTGTTGACCTCCAGGGTGATCAGGCTCGCCGTGACCATACCGGCCACAGCAGCTACGGCGGCCATGGATAGGTCCAGACCTCCCGCGATCATCACCACCGTCAAACCGATGGCGATAAGGCCTCTGATGGAGATGGCCTGTCCGATGTTGATGAAGTTGCGGGTCGTGAAGAAGAACTCGGACTGCCAACTGAATAGGGCAATAAGCATCAGCAGTGTGATGAACAGTCCGATCAGCGTCCAGTTGTCCTGCCTCTTCAAAGCCGAGATCATCGGTCGGAACCTTTGTTTACCTCGCCTGCTCCGTTCCGGACATGAGGTGGGGCAACTCCGGTTATCCACCCGATTATCTGGTTGGTGGTCGTCTCCGACGAAGGGGCATAGGCCCAGAGCTTGCCTTGGCGGAGCACCGCGATGCGATCGGTTATGTCCAAGATGTCGCTCAAGTCGTGGGTGATCACCACGACCGCTTTGTCTTGGCGGCGCATGCTGGTGATCAGGTGGTGGACCTGCTGGGTCTGTTCCACTCCCAGGGCGGCCGTGGGTTCGTCCAGAAGAAGGATGTTGCCTCCCATGGCGATTGCCCTTGACAGGGCAACGGCTTGCCTCTGGCCTCCCGACAGCAACTCGACATCGGTCTTCTGAGACGCCAAGCGGATGTTCAGTTCCTCAAGCATCACGTTGGCGTCGCGTTCCATCTTGCGGCGGTCCATGAAGTACCCGAAGCGGCGAGGTTCCCGTCCCAAATAGATGTTGTGAGCCACAGATCTGGTTTCCACCAGCGCCAGGTCCTGATAGACGGTGGCGATTCCCAGAGCTTGGGCGTCGGCTGGACGGTTGATGGTTACCGGCCGCCCTTGGTATTCGAAAGAACCCTCGTCGGCGTGATAGTTTCCCGACAGGATCTTGATCAGCGTGGACTTTCCGGCTCCGTTGTCACCCAGCAGACCCACGACTTCTCCTGCATGCAGGTCCAGACTCACATCCACCAGAGCTTTCACTTGACCGAACGCCTTGGAGACATTCGACAAACGTATCAGCGGCGGTTTGCTCGGTTTACCCATATCTTGTTGTCCATGCGGTTGTGGACGTGCCCGGTGGTAGCCATGGCGGCGGGCCACCGGGCACAATCCTATTTCGTTTTCGCTTCTACCCCGGGTAGAGGTCGAAGACGTTGTCCCTGGTTACCGGCGAGACGGAGGGGATGAGCCGTTCCGGAACGGTCTTGCCCTCGATCAGGTCCACGATGGCGGGCACCAGGTACTGGCCGTAGCGCTCGGGGAAGTAGGAGATGGTGGCCTTGAACACCGACTCGTCGTCGGAGCGCTGCCGCAGGTCCACCAGTGCCTCGTCGGAGGCGCCCAGGCTGGCGGCGGCCGCGTGACCGAGGTAGCCACTCTGCTCCAAGGCCAAGGCGCAGTCCACGCCGGGCTGGTCGCTGTGTCCGAAGCAGAGCACGTGCTGTGCGCCAGGGTTGGCGGTCGCCCAGGTGGTCACGTTGGGGAGGGTGTCGGTCAGGCCCTCGGTGGGGATGTCGTGGATGTTCTCGTCCGGGATGGCGAAGCTCTCCCTGACGCCGTCTCTGGCGCCGTCGGCCCGGGCCTTGTGGAC
>JAAXHN010000096.1 GCA_012270885.1 Acidimicrobiia bacterium
CTATGGTCTCATAGGTGGGATGGATAAATCAGAGTTTCCTTAAGATTGAGGATTACCCCTGACCTGCATTTCTCACCAGAGTTCGCAAAGGACCGGTGAAAGGGGCCATGGGGGCCTTTGAGGCCGAGTGTATCAAGGTTGGTGGCTGGATCGGTAGGCAAAGGCCAACGGCGGAGGCGTCTGAGCCTCTCCGAGGGACTTCAGGCGGCATTTCCCCCCGAAAGCAGTGACACCTCTGCCACCGAGCCCGGTGGCCGTGTTTTCAAGGAACAGGAGTGACAGTCAAGTCAGGGGGTTCAGGGCGGCAGGTGAGCCCAGGCGAGGCGGAACTCCCTCTGGTAGGGACAGCCGGAAGCCATGGAGACCTTGATGCGACGGACCGAGGTGGTGACCTGAGCGCCGATCTTGAGCAGTTTGAGTCGGATGGAACCGACGGTGGCGCGGGCCAGGCAGGTGGATTGCAGCGCCCCTCGGCGCAAGCCCTCCACCAGGACATAGGCGAAAGAGGTCATCAAGAGGCGGAGTTGATTGGCGCGGAAGGTATGGGTGGAGGTGCGATCGGCAAACAGGTCGAGTTGCTGTTCCTTGATGCGGTTTTCCATCTCTCCGCGGGCACAGTAGATCTGCTCGTAGAGGGGTTGAGCCGGGTGGTTGTCAGCCGACAAAGAGGTGACAACGAAACGGGGGTTGGGGCCACGGGGCAGGACCTCGGCTTTGGCGACCACGCGGCGCTGGCAGGACCAGCTGTTGAGAGTGGAGTAGGAGAGGTCGGTGAAGAGTCGGACGGGCTGCTGTTGTTGGTTGAAGCGGGCCTGAGTCATCTCGGGGGCGATGGCGCCCTGAAGTCGGCAGTTGCGGGCCAGGTCGAACAGATAGTCGACCTGATGCTGCTCACACCATCCCATCAACGCTTCACGCCATCAATCCCCAACTCCCCCCCACCATGCCCAGAAACTGATGCTGCTCACACCATCCCATCAGCGCTTCACGGGCGAAGCCGGAGTCGGCCCGCAGCAGGATCTTGACCCGGGGCCAGACCCCCCGCAGGTGGGAGACGATGCGTTGGACGTGCTCGAGGGCATCGGCGGAGGCATCGATGTTGGCGGGTCTGAGCAGGGCCGAGATCAGATGGCGGCCTGAGAAGATGTAGAGGGGCAGATAGCAGTAGCCGTTGTAGTAACCGTGGAAGAAGCGTTGCTCTTGCTCCCCGTGGAGGGGATCGTCGGTGGCGTCGAGGTCGAGGATGATCTCATCGGGGGGTTGAGGATGGGCTTGGATGAAGAGTTTGACCAGGAGTGATTGCAGGGCCTCGGGGTCGTGGTCGATCTTGTGGTAGCGGCCGGGGCCTTGGGTGGGGGCGTGTTCGAGCCGGTTGAGGGTGCTCTTGCCTGCCAGGGGAGGGGAGCCGGGACGGCGGCCTTGCTCTGAGACCAAGGCCATGAGGGGATCGTGACGGTGCTGGTCGTGGTCGATGGGGGCGAGGGCGGCGCCGCGCGCCGGAAACCAGGCGAGATCGCTGGACGGTGGAGCGGCAGCGAGGTTTACCGGACCGAGACGATCGAGCTCCGTGCCGGCGACCGCGTCCGCTGGACCCGCAACGACAAGGGGCTCGGTCTGGTCAACATCCACACCGCCGAGGTGGTGGCGATAACCGGCGGCAAGGTGTCGTTCCGGCTCGAGGACGGGCGCATGTTGAGCCTGAACGAAGGCGATCCGCAGTTGCACTACCTCGACCATGCCTAGCAGCCTGTGGCAGAAACTCGG
>JAAXHN010000097.1 GCA_012270885.1 Acidimicrobiia bacterium
GCGCAACAGTCATTGTGGTAGGGACTCCAGTTCCCCCGTCATGTGAACGACCTCAATGAGAAACCCGGGAACCGTGGCTCGGTGGACAAGTCTGGCGGGTGGGCGGTTCCTCAAGTTATCTCTCTAGGTTATCACCTCCGAAGCGTGGAGGTAAAGCATCCCCGGCAGGCCGCCTGCGCCGGCCGAAATCGAGGATTCGCCATAAGGACGGGATCCCCATAGGCTCCCGCGGGTAGCCAACCATCTGGTTCCGGCATCGGACGGCCGGAAGGAGTCGAGATTCAATGAAAACCGTCCTCAGAGGGTTCCAGTTCATCGTGTCCAAGGCGCCATGGGCAGTGGTGCTGGTCACTCTGGTCCTGTTCGGGATATTCCTCCACCTGTCCGGGCAGGTCGTGATAGGGCAGGGCAACGAGGGCCTTTCGCCTGACAACCCGGAGTTGCTGGCGTCCGACAGGATCAGCGACTTATTCGGTGATGATGAAACCCAGGAAAGCGTACTTCAGGTGATCGTCAGACGAGAAGGCGGCGACGTCTTCACCAAGGAAGCCTTCGACGTGGTGGGGGAAATCAACTCCGTCCTGGCAAGCGAGGCTCTGTCCGACAACCTCTCCTTCGCTCCGGGAAGGGGCGCCTCATTTGGCTACCTCGACCCGGCGATAGCCATGGCGACCAGTACGAATGTCCCGGTAGCCAGTGACCAGGACGTGAAGGATCTCTACCTCGCGGCAATGGCGGGGCCGGAAGCGAACCCCCGGTTGGCCTCGCTGATCAGCCAGAATGGCGACCCGTCGGTGGCCACGGCTGAGGCAGGCCTGGTCCTGGCGTTCACGAAAGTGCCGGTGGGGGTGGAGGAAGAGGACCTCGATCAAGCCATCGACAACGACTCGGAGGTGGCGAAGGCGCTGCGCGCCATACCTACCCCCGACGGACTGGAAGTCATTCCCTTCAGCTTTAACCTGCTGTTCGAGGACTCCGGAGACGCTCAAAGCGAGATCGGACGGCTGTTTGGGATGGCCTCGCTGATCATTCTGGTCATTCTCTGTTTCGTCTACTGGCTCAAACCGGCCGGGAGGGGCGCCTTGGTCCAATCAGGCCGCAGGACGCTGGCGGACGCCCTCCTGACTCTTTTCACCATCTCTGCCGCCATCATCTTCATGCAGGGCATCGGGGTGCTGCTGGAAAGGGTTGGATTGATCGCCTCCTTCAACAACATCACCCAGATCATTCCCATCCTCCTGATCGGACTGGGCGTGGACTACGGGATCCACATCACCTCCCGCTATCGCGAGGAGGTGGGCCGCGGTCAGGACGTGAACGGCGCAGTCCGCACCGCCATCGGCACCGTCGGATTAGCCCTGGCGCTTGCCACCGTAACCACCGCCATAGGTTTCCTCACCAACGTCCTGAGCCCGGTGCCGGCTTTGGCCGACTTCGGGGTGCTGGCGGCGATCGGAATTGCGGTCTCCTTCATCCTGACCCTCACCTTCTTCCCCGCCGCCCGGACACTCCTGGATCGGAGAACCGAAAGAGGAGGGAAGTTTACGTGGGGACTCTTGCGGGCGCTGATCCTGGCCAGGAAGGTGAACCGCCAACTCGAAACCAAGAGTTCTCTGCCGGTGGTGGGCATGAAGGCTTCTTCAGACCGCTTGCTTCCCCGCTTGATAGCCGGCACCTCGGTGCTGGCGGAGAAGGTTCCGGTCCTGGTGGTGCTGGTGGCCACGTTCCTGGGAGGAATGGGGATGTGGGGCTTGAGCCAGCTGGAGGTGAGGTTCTCCTTCACCGACTTCCTGCCCAGCGACGCCCCCGGCGTCCGGGCGCTGGAAATCCTTCAGGAGGAATTCGGAGGAGGTCTGGGTGAATCGACCCAGGTTCTGATCGAGGGTGAGAACCTTTCCTCTCCGGAAGTGCACAATGCTCTGGTCTCAGCCGGAATGGGACTGGCGGAGGTGGAGAACGTGATGGTGTTCGAGACGCCCCTCGGAACGATCCCCTCGGCCAACTCTCCGATCTCGGTGCTCAACGCCCTGAGCAGAGGCGGTCCCCGGGGTCCGCCCATCGAGTCTGTCGCCTCCGCCGCCCGGGCCGCCAACCTGGGCAGGGATATGCGGGTGCCCCCCGGCGCCGACGTAACCGCACTGTGGGACACCATGTTGGAGTCGGCCCCAGGGCAAGCCGGAGGAGTTCTACACCGAGGAGAGTCCGGCTACGACGCATTGCTGTTCGAGATCAGCACCCAAGCCGCGGAGACCGGAGCGCTGCAACTCCGGGGGGATCTGTTGGAGAACTTCGCGGAGCTGTCCGATGCGGGGATAAGCGTGATCGCGACTTCAAGGGAGATCATCACCAATCTGATCATCGCGGAGTTGGCCGAGTCGCAGACCAGATCGCTGCTCTTCACCCTGGTGGTTGCCACGTTGGTGATGATGATCAGCTTCTGGGTTGAGAACCGCCGACCGTTCTTCGGGGTGATCACCATGATCCCCGTGGCCCTGGTGGTGTTCTGGACCTATGGACTAATGTTCGCCACCGGCATTCCCATCGGACCGGTGACTGCCACCCTGTCGGCACTCTCGATAGGTATAGGGGTTCCCTACACGATCCATATCGCCCGGCGATTCGGGGAAGACCGGGAGCGCTTCGAGCACCTCGACGACGCGCTGCGGTCGACATCCCGCCACACCGGCGGGGCGTTGGCGGGATCCGCGTTCACCACCATGGCCGGGTTCGGGGTCCTGGTCACCTCCAGGCTCACGCCCTTCCAGCAAATGGGTCAGGTCACGGTCTACGCGGTCGGTCTCTCCCTGGTGGCGGCGATATTGGTATTGCCTTCCATGCTGGCCCTATGGGAGAGGTGGCACCGCCGCCGGGCGCAGCAGGCGTAGGTTCCAGCCCGGTCGCCGGGTGAGAGACGGAAGGGAGTTTCCGAAAGACCGGTTTTCGGTAGGCGCTTTGGGGTCAGCTAATCAATCGGCGGGCCAGTTCTCGATGTCGCGAGAGGTGCGGAGGAACCTCCAGCCCGACCAGGCGCCCGTCTTCCACAACGATGCGGCCGTGCACAACCAGTCGATCAACCTCGATGGGGCGGGTCAACACCAGAGCCGCCACCGGATCGTGGGCACCGGCCATAGAGATCCCGTCGGTGCGGAAACAGGCTATGTCGGCAGCCTTGCCGACTTCAAGAGATCCGATGTCCTCCCTGCCCAATACCTCGGCGCCACCCCGAGTGGCCACTCGCAAAACCGACCTGGCGGTAAGCATGGGCTCATCCGAACGTTCCATGGCGCGGGCCATGCGGGCGGTCAGGAGAGCCTGCCGGGCTTCGGCCAGCATGTGAGAGGAGTCGTTGGAGGCCGACCCGTCCACTCCCAGGCCCGCGGGCACCCCATTCTCGAGAAACCTGGTCAGGGGCGCCACACCCGATGCGAGCCGCATGTTCGACGTCGGGCAATGGCCCACCCCGGTCTTGGTGGCAGCCATCTTGGCGATGTCGTCTCCGGAGACATGAACCGAATGCGCGAACCAGACATCATCTCCCAGCCAGTCCACCTGTTCGGCCAAATCCACCGGTCGCACCCCGAAGAGTTCCTGGCAATACCGTTCTTCGTCAAGAGTCTCGGCCAGATGCGTGTGAAGTCTCACCCCCACCGACCGGGCAAGCGCGGCGGATTGGCGCATCAGGTCAGGGCTAACAGTGAACGGCGAGCATGGGGCGATCACTATGCGGGTCATCGCGCCCGGAGAAGGATCGTGATACCTGGACACCACCCGCTCGCAGTCCGCCAAGATGGCGTCTTCGCTTTCAACCCACTCATCGGGAGGGAGACCCCCCTGGGAACGACCCACGCTCATCGACCCCCGGGAGATATGAAACCGGATACCCACCTCCCGAGCCGATTCTGCCTGGTCATCCAGTGTCGAGCCGTTGGGCCAGAAGTAATGGTGATCGAATGCGGTCGTGCACCCCGACAGGGCCAGTTCCGCAAGGGCGGTGATGGTAGACACCCGGACATGCTGGGGAGTCACACGGGACCACACCGGATACAGTTCCACCAGCCAATCGAACAACTCCGAATCCTGGGCCATGGCGCGGGTGAGGGTCTGGAAGAAGTGGTGATGAGTATTGACCAACCCGGGAATCACCACCGTTCCGCGACAGTCGATCACCTCGTCGGCGGTGTCAGGAAGATCGGACGTAGGGCCCACTTGCTCGATCCAACCATCACGGGCAAACAGCCCACCACCGGCGATCTCGGATCCCTCGTCGTCCATGGTCACCAGCACTTCTGCGTTGCGGAGCAATAGTGTCTTGGACGAGAACATCGATCAACGGATCTGCCTTATCCGACCAGAGGAACCCCATACCCGGTCGGCGGTGAGGACATCCAGGTCGGTGCGCTCAGCGAGGGCAAGGCAAAGGCGGTCAGCCAGGGACAAACCCTCGCCGCGGCGCCAACGCCGGGCGGCCCGCTCGGCGTCTTCAGGGAGTACGGGTTCGATACGGATACCGTAACTGAGCAGCAGGGCGCGGGCCAAAGACCATTCCCGGTCGGTGGCCAGCACCTTCTGCGCCACCTCGGACCAGTTGGCGGCACCACAGATCGGGCTGTCGACCAATGCCTGCTCAACAGCCTCTGCCCCCCTCTCGCCCTTCAGAAACACCAGGATCGCCGACGCATCGAGGACCACGCTCACCCGGCATCCTCCCGTTCAGCGGCGCGGCGTCGATCCGCCAGAAGTTCGGCCACCAGGTCCACGCCGGTCAGTTCTTCCCGAACCCTCGAGCGAAGTTGCCGTCGAGTCATAAGCACCAATCCCCCGGCGGTTTCCAACAGGACCAACGGAGTTCCCGGAGAAAGCCCGGCTCGTTGCCGCGCCGCGGCGGGGATTACCAGGCGACCCCTGTCTCCCATTGCTACAGTATATGTCCCACTCATAGGCCTACTATACCACTTCTGTGATCATGATGGGACACTATTTTGCCCGAAAGCCCTCTCGGATCCAACCGATGCCGGGTTGCCGGTTAGCTGTCAGAGAACTCCATGGCCGGAAGGCCGTCCAGACTGAAGGCGTTGTGTTCCCTCTGGTACTCCCACATCGCATCCGGCCCCTTCTTCTCTGCCCATGCGGGGAGATAATCCCGATCAGAGATCATCTCCATCAAGGGCACGCCGCCCCCGCAGGAGGTGCCGACCTTCCGGATGTCGACCCTGATTATGGAGCGGGAACCGGGAATCTCGGGGAAGCTCCCGGCCAGGAGGGAATGCTCTGGGGTGTCTGGGAAGAATGCTCTTCCCTCGCCCCAGATTCGCAGGATCCGTCGCGGCGGGTCGAACCCGCAGAACATGACCACGATTCTCCCGTTCTGGCGCAGGTGGGCGATGGTTTCGGCGCCGCTCCCCACCAAGTCCAGGTAGGCAACGGTGTGCGGGTCCACGATCCGGAAAGTGTCCAGTCCCTTGGGGGAGAGGTTGAGATGGCCCGCGTCGCCGGAAGGAGCGGTGGCCACGAAGAACATGGGTTGAGCCTCGATCCAGGAGGCCAGATGGCTGGGAATGCTGTCGTAATAGGAGGCCATGGCGCCTCGCCTCGCTAGGCGGTCAGCAGGAGACGATACTCGGTATCCCGGAGACCCACCCGACGATTCATGGCGACTATGGTCCTGCGAAAGTCTTCGGGACTCAACTCCTGACCATGGGCGGCCCCTGCGGAACGGGTGATTATCTCTCCCATGAGGGTGCCGCCCAGGTCGTTGCAACCCGCGTCCAGAAGCCGTCCGGCGCCGTCCAGCCCCAGCTTCACCCAGGACGCCTGAATGTTGGGGACCGAGCCGTCAAGGGCAATCCGTCCGATCGCGTGGATGAGCACCACCTCGTCCCAGGTAGGTCCGGGACGAGCCTTGCCGTTCAGCCAGATAGGCGCGCCCATGTGAACGAAGGGAAGGGGAACCAACTCGGTGAACCCCCCGGTGCGGGCTTGGATCTGGCGGATTACGTCCAGGTGCCTGGCCCAGGAGCGGTGATGGTCTATGTGCCCGAACATGATCGTTGCGGTGGCCTTCAGACCCAATTCGTGCGCGGTCAACATCACCTGTGCCCACTGGGAGGTCCGGATCTTATCCGGACACAGGTAGCGGCGGACATCGTCGTCAAGAATCTCGGCAGCGGTGCCGGGAAGAGTCCCAAGACCGGCCTCCTTGAGCCGCGCCAGGAAGTCCCTCACCGGCACCCCCAGAGTCTCGGCGCCCTGCCACACCTCGAGAGGGGTGAACCCGTGAATGTGCATCTCCGGAAGTGCGGCCTTGATGGCTTCGGTTACCCGCACGTAGAAGTCCCCGGTGAACTCGGGATGGATGCCGCCCTGGAGGGTCACCTCGGTGGCTCCCCTGTCCCAGGCCTCCCGGGCCCTTTGCACTATGTCGGCGATGGACATGAGGTAGGGGTCCCCCCGCAGATTGAGGCTGCGCGGTCCCTTGGAGAAGGCGCAGAAGCCGCACCGGAAGTAGCAGAGATTGGTGTAGTTGATGTTTCGGTTGACGACATAAGTGACCAGGTCCCCCACGGTCCGGCGGCGGAGTTGGTCGGCGGTCCACGCAACAGCCTCAACCTGATCCCCTCTCGCTCCGAACAAAGCCTCCGTCTCGGCCACCCCCGGAGCAGACCCGGCCAGGGATCTCTCCAGGATGGGACGGAGGCTTCCAGCCCCCTCTAGTTCCTGGGGGCCTGATTCGGCAACCCACAGAGAATCGGGCCACGCAGCCGAGAACCGTCGGGGAGGGACCGGCGCGGCCTCGGCGCGGCCGGGCGCCCAGGTGTAACGAGGACGGGCGGCGCCGGAGGCGTCCACCTGCTGGAGCCAGGCCCGAAAAGCGCTTCGGGAGAGGACTTGGCGGACCGCATCGATCTCCAGGCCTGGAGGAAGGGCGGTCCGCTCCACCAACCGGTGTGGAGCCAGTCTTTGACGCAACTCCCCGATCCGATCCGCGTCCCAGTCGCGGAGCAACAGATCCCCCGCCCCATCAAGCACGGCGGCCTCGGCCTGATCCACATCATCCGCGAAGACAGAAACCACGGCCTCGATGGCGGGCAGGGAACAGAGAGCAGTCGCGGCTTTGACACTGCTCCGGGTAGTGCGCAGGAAAGTTGCTTCACTGCGGGCCAGAGCATCCAGCACCACCTCCGCGGGGCCCTCGTTCCTGACCGTGATCAACCAGCCGGGAATATTGGCTTTGGCAAGCTCCAGCGCCTGGTCAGGGTGGACGACCCGCGCTGCTTCCGAAGGATCTGCCTGCAGGGCGGAAATGAACAGACCTGCCTGGTGAGCGGCCCGAAAGTCGGTTACTCCCGGAGAGTCCATCTCCAGAGTGGTTGTTCCCTCACGTAGACGCGCCTCCGCCCCCGCTGCGGTGGCAGCCTCTGCGGGTCTGGTGCGCAGGAATGTGATGGTCCGGGAAGTGGTGATCATCATCTTGTCAGGCTACTTCTCTCCCATCCCGCTCACGAAACTACCGAGATAGCCGGACGAGCGGCCGACCCGGCCTGAGGAGCCCGTGCGTAGCCCCTCGAGTCCACGGCCCTCATGACCTTGGGAAACAGGACCGGGTCGACCCACCGGTCGGAGAGGTAGAAAGGGTAGATCGGCAAGCGGGGAAGCAGTCGGAAACCGGCGGCCTCCGTCCGGCGCCGCAGTGCTTCCAGGTGAGGCCAGGGCGCTTCCGGATTCACCCAGTCGATGGTGAGCGGGGACACCCCTCCCCAATCGTTGATGCCCGCTTCCAGATACATCTCGTAGCGCTCTGTCAGATTGGGAGGAACCTGAATGTTCATCTCGGGACCCATAATCCAGCGCGCCAGGGCGACCACCCGCATGAACCAGGCCGGAATCGGCTCCGCATTGAGCCGCATGGGAGTGTTGTACTTGGCCCGAAAGTTCTGGATGATCACCTCCTGGATGTGTCCTCCCGCCTTTGCCAGATCGCGAAGCGCCACCAGAGAATCGATGATCTCGGTGGAGTTCTCTCCGATGCCGACCAGAATGCCGGTCGTGAAGGGCACCGACAGCCGTGCGGCATCCTCGATCACCCGAACCCGGACCGAGGGGATCTTGTCCGGGCAGTTGTAGTGGGGCATTCCGGGTTCGGTGAGCCGGTCCGAGATGTTCTCCAACATCAGGCCCATCGAGGGGTTGGACGGGCGGAGAGCCTCCATCTGGGCAAACGTCATAACCCCGGGATTGGCGTGAGGGAGGAGGGCGGTCTCTCGGTTGACCATCTCGGTCATTCGCCTGGTGTACTCCAAGGTGTTCTCGCACCCCTGGGAATCCAGAAAACGCCGGGCGGTGGACCAGCGGTCCTCCGGCCGGTCGCCCAGGGTGAACAGGGCCTCCGTGCAGTGGTGCGCCTCTCCGGCCTGCGCAACCGCCAATACCTGCTCGGGGGGCATGAACATCCCTCCACCACCCGGGGGCTGGGCAAAGGTACAGTATGTGCAGCTATCGCGGCACAGGGTGGTCAACGGGATGAAGACCTTCCGACTGTAGGTGACTGTCCGCCCTTTCCCCTCATCGCGGAGCCGCGCGGCTTCGTCGAACAGCGGCTGTGGGGATCGCCGTCCCTCCAGGTAGGAAAGAGCCAAATCCCGGTCGAAGGAGGGGTGAGCCATCATCCCATCCCGGGCGTCGCGCCCAGCACACCGCCGTCCACGGGTAGCGTCACTCCAGTTATCCAGGAGGCGTTCTCCGAACAAAGAAACGCCACGGCTCGGGCCACGTCCCCTGGCTCTCCGAGCCTCTGCATGGGGTGGAGCCGGGCCGTGCCGACCGGGTCCGATTCCCACAGCATGGCCGACAACCGGGTCTTGATCACGGCGGGCGCCACCGCGTTGACCCGCACCCGGGGGGCAAGCTCCATGGCCAGTTGGCTGGTCATGTAGATCAAGGCCGCCTTGGAGATGTTGTAGGCCCCCAGCAAGGGGGCAGGACGAACTCCTCCCACCGAGGCCACATTCACAACGCAACCCCCGTGGGATCCCATCCATTGCGCCCAGGCCTCCTGGGTCCAGACCAGCGGAGCGCGCTGGTTCACGGCCCAGGTTTTGTCGACTGCGTCCCGGGAAACCTCCATGAGGTTGCCGGCGCCAGGATTGGTACCCGCGTTGTTCACCAGTATGTCACAGCTCCCGAACCGCTCGATCGCCTCCCGGATCGCCCTGGCAGCGTGGCAGTCATCGTCAGCCCTGGCTGCGGTCGGCAGAACTCTCTCGAGATCTTTCCCCTCCGCTTTCAACTGGGCAACCGCCTCCTCCAGGTTCCCCGTCCGCCGGGAAGTGATAGCCACCCCCGCCGCACCGAGATCCAACAGCTGGGCGGCGACCGCCAGACCGATACCCCTGCTCCCGCCGGTGATGACCGCTACCTTGCCCTCGATACCCGAACTCAAATCGGTCTCCTCGACGGTTTACGTCACCACGGACTACGTCTTCGCCCCTCGAGCAACAACCTCCACCCGCTGACGACGCTCCGCTGCGGAATTCGCATCGGGCTGGATCTCCAGCAAACGGAGCCGGTCCGCCTCGGCCTCTCTGGCCGCGGACAAGTCAGCCGCCGCCAAACGCGCCTCCACTCCCTCTTCAACCAGGCGGCGGCCTTCGGACACCAGAGCCTCCACCATCTCGGTCTCCGGCACCACCGCCACCACTTCGCCCCGGATGAACAGATGCCCCCGGCCCCGGCCGGCGGCTATGCCGAGATCGGCGGAGCGGGCCTCTCCCGGGCCGTTCACCACGCATCCCATTACCGCCACCTGGATGGGAAGATTCTCTTTCTCCAGCGCCTCCTGGGCAACCTGCGCCACCTCGATCACATCAACTTCCGCCCGTCCGCAGGAAGGGCAGGCTATCAAATCAAGACTGCGGCGTTCCCGCAGACCCAGGTACTCCAACAGACGTCGCCCCGACTCCGCTT
The DNA here is from genome assembly GCA_012270885.1 of Acidimicrobiia bacterium. Taxonomy (GTDB): domain Bacteria; phylum Actinomycetota; class Acidimicrobiia; order Spongiisociales; family ZC4RG35; genus Bin76. Next base: position 9,961 of record JAAXHN010000097.1, read on the forward strand.
CCACCACCGGATCGGCGGTCAAAGAGAAGCGGATGGTGTCCCCGATGCCTTCCATCAGGAGAGTGGAGATCCCAGCCACCGACTTGATCAGACCGCCCGGAAGGGGACCCGCCTCCGTCACCCCCAGGTGCAGCGGATGGTCCACCGTATCCGACAAGAGACGGTAGGACTCGATCATGGTCGGGACGTGGGAGTGTTTGACCGAGATCTTGATGTCGGAGAAATCGACCTCCTCCAGGTACCGGATCTCCAGTAGAGCCGACTCCACCAGTGCTTCAGGCGTGGCGTCCCCGTGGCGGCCGAGGATGTCCTTGTCAAGTGATCCGGCGTTGACCCCCACGCGGATCGGGACCTGCCGCTCTGCAGCCGCACGGGCCACTTCCTTGATGTGGCTGGGACGGCGGATATTGCCCGGGTTGAGCCGCAGACCGCAGACACCACTCTCCAGAGCGGCAAGGGCCAAACGGTATTGGAAGTGGATGTCCGCGATGATCGGAACCGGACTACGGGGAACGATCTCCGCCAGTCCTTGGGCGGCCTCCACGGTGTTGCAGGTGATCCTCACCAGGTCGGCGCCGGCCCCCGCCAAGGCGTACACCTGCGCAAGGGTGGCGTCCACGTCATGAGTCTTGGTGGTGGTCATAGACTGCACGGTGATGGGGGCGTCGCCCCCGACCTGCACTGATCCAACCTTGATGGCTCGAGTGCGCCGTCTCGGGCGAACGAAAGAGCGGGCGTCTCTCACAGCCGGATCGGATCGATCACATCGAGCACCAGGGCCGCCACCCCGAGGAAGACGACTAGCACGGTTACCACTGCTGCTATGGAAATGAGCACTTTCGGCCGAGCCCTACGCTTCAGGATCTTCTCATAGAGCGCCACCGCCATATGCCCACCGTCCAGGGGGTATGCAGGAATGACATTGAACACACCCAGCACGACGTTCAAGTATGCTAACAACCTCACCACATTGGCTACGCCCCGCTCGCCGATCTGCGCGCCAATGTTGGCCAACCCTATCGGACTGACCGGACGGTTGTCCTCGGAGACCTCCCCTCCCAGAATCCCCCCGGCCAACTCCGCCAGAGAGGACGGGCTGACCAACTGCCCGATGGCCCTGAAGGTAAGGCCCACCGCTTCCGCGATGTCACTCGTGGCGGCGGCTACCGCCCCTCCCAAACCTGCAGAGCGCGTCTCGAGACCCGGCCCGACTCCCAGGAACCCCCTCTCCACCCCTTCGGAGTCAAACCGGGTGGCCAGCGTCGTCTCCACCGTCATGATCACGCCCTCCCTGCTCAGTTCGATGAGCACCGTCCGACCTGGACGCTCCGCCAGTAACCTCGCCGTCTCCTCCCAACTCTCGGTGGGCACACCGTCGAGCGTCAGAATCAGGTCTCCGGCTCGGATCCCCGCATCGACTGCCGGCGTGGCGGATCCATCGGCTAGTTCGTCCACCACCTGCATGACCTGATTGGTGTAGTCGGTGACGCCCACCACCAGGAACAGACCGACCAGGATCAGGAAGGCCATTAGAAAGTTCATAGCCACGCCGCTGAGGGCCACCGTCATCTTCTGCCAGAACTTCTTGTGGTAATAGGAGCGCTCCGGATCGGTCTGGTCGTCCTGGAAGGGCCCCATACCCGCGATCTTCACGAATCCCCCGAAGGGCAGCAGACGGAACCCGTACTCGGTCTCCCCCTTCTTCACCGACCACAGCCTCGGGCCGAAGCCGAAGAACATCTCGGTTGCCTTCATTCCGGTAGCGCGGGCCGCCAGGAAATGACCCAGTTCGTGTACGGTGACAAAGAACACGATCCCCAGCAGGACCACCAACGCGCCCACCATCAAAACACCTCCCTTCCGGTCAGGCCGAGCATACCAAACCTGAGAAGAATCGGGCCTCTAGAGGAAATCAAACACCGAAAACAGGTAGTAGGCGCCCGGCAGGACCAGCAACAACCCGTCGATGCGGTCCAGTATGCCGCCGTGCCCGGGAAGCAGGGAACTCATATCCTTGAGACCCATCGACCGCTTTACGGCCGACTCCATGCCATCACCGAGAGGGGCAAGCACCGAGACGAGCGCCGCCAGGTACAGCGCCTGATAGAGGGTGAGAACCGAAAAGGTGGGCAGGGTGGAAAAAATGGCGGCTATGGCAAAGGTGGCGACCACTCCACCCAGCAAACCCTCCACAGTCTTCTTGGCCGAAAGGGACGGAGACAGGGGCCGGTTCCCCAACGCCCGACCCACCACAAACGCCGCGGTGTCGAACACCGAGTTCAATAGCAACACCCAAACCAGAAGGGCTACTCCGTCTTCGGCGCGGCCTATAACCACCGCATAGGAAAGAAGGGAGATCCAGATCATCCCGAGCAAAGTCAGGGTGGCGTTCTCCACCGCCATTCTGCGCGAGGCCGCAGCGTAGAAAAGCAGAACCAATGCCACTGCCCCCACCAGCACTCCTCCCATCGACCCCAGTCCCGACATGTGTGCTCCAACTCCCGCTCCCAAGGCGCCCGCCAGTCCCAACAGGGCCATAGGCCGGTAGCCCACGGACCGGACGGCCATGTAGAACTCCACCAGTCCCAGGCCCATGGTCGCCAATATCAAGCCCGTCAGCCATGCCCCGCCCACGTAAAGAGCGACAATCACCACTCCCACCATCACCATTGCGCTGACCACCCGCGTGACAAGGTCCGATGAGTGGGCCTGCTCCGCCGCCTCGACGTCTTCGGTCGCCATCCCGGTCCGCCCTGTCACATCTTCGAAGCCCAACATTCCCGATTCGACACCGGGGATGGCCGCCGCCACAGCCTGCTGGCGGTGCTCCTGGGCTTCGGCCTCCATCACTTCCTCGGCCAACGCCTGATGCTGGGTCGTGCGGCTGTCAAAGACGCTTTCCCCCGTCAAGACCGGATCGGGTTCGTCGGACTCCGTCCGCCGCACCGGCCTGATGGGGGTCGGTTCCTCGTCAGGTTCCCAGTCGGGAACCCAGGTGGTGTCAGGCGGTTCCATTTACCCGCTATACCTCCAGCAACTCGGCTTCCTTGCGCTTTAGCAGCTCATCCACCTGCTTTACGGTCTGATCGGTCAGTTCCTGAAGCTGTCTTTCGGCGCGGTGAAGGTCGTCATCCGAGCATAACCCCTTGAGGGCTTCCAAGTCTGACTTTGCTCCGCGGCGGACGTTCCGAATCGATACCCTGCCGTCTTCCGCCTGCCGTCGAACTATCCGAATCAACTCCATCCGGCGTTCCTCGGTCAGGGGAGGAAAGGCCAGCCTGATCACAACCCCGTCGGTAGCGGGGTTGATCCCGAGATTGGAACTGTGGAGCGCTTTCTCTATCTCGGATATGGCGTTCTTGTCGTAAGGGTGGATCACCAGAAGCCGCGGATCGGGAACCGTGAAGTTGGCAAGTTGTTGGAGGGAAAGGGAGGCGCCGTAGTAGTTGACCCGCAGGTTCTGGACGATCTGAGGATTGGCCCGACCCGTTCGCACCATTGCGAATTGCCCGGTCACATATTCGACGGAGCTCTCCATCAGGAGACTGGCTTCCTCCAGAACCTCGTCGATCATGAGAACTTCCTAGCCCACCCTGGTGCCGAGCGGCTCGCCGATCAGGGCCTGGTACACATTGCCCGGCCCGGACATGTCGAATACAACGATAGGGAGGCCGTGCTCCCGACACAGCGTAATCGCGGTCATATCCATCACCTTGAGGTTCTGTGAGATGACATCCATGTAGGAAGCAGACTCCAATAGCCGGGCGGAGGAGTCGAGATGAGGATCGGCACTGTACACACCGTCGACCTTGCTGGCCTTCAGCACCACTTCCGCCCCGATCTCTATTGCCCGCAGCGCAGCGGTGGTGTCGGTCGTGAAGAACGGGTTGCCGGTCCCGGCCACAAAGATCACGATCCTCCCCTTCTCGAGGTGGCGCACCGCACGGTTACGGATATACGGTTCACTGACCTGCCGCATGGTGATGGCGCTCATAACCCTGGTGGTCATCCCGTGTTTCTCCAGAGCGTCGCGGAGCGCCAAGCCGTTCATCACCGTGGCGAGCATCCCCATGTAATCCGCCGTCGCTGGATCGAGGCCGCGAGCGGCCAGAGCGGTGCCTCGAAAGAAGTTCCCACCTCCCACCACCACCGAGATCTCGGTTCCGATCTCCCGGGCCTTGCTTATCTCCTCGGCAAGGGCCGCCACTGTGGCCGGATCGATCCCGAATCCCCCCTCCTGTTCGCAGAATGCCTCCCCTGACAGCTTGAGAAGGACCCGACGGGAGGAAGTCATCAGGATTCCTGCTCACCCACCGCCAGTCGCGCCACTCGGCGAATCTTGACGTTCTCACCTACCCGCGCGGCCAGGGTCTTCACCATGTCTCCCACCGTTCCCTCGAATTTCTGGGAGTTGACGAACTCCTGGTCGGTGAGAACGTTTTCAACAAAGAATTTCTCCATACGGCCGTCCACTATCCGGGGAATGATCGCGTCAGGCTTGCCTTCTGTCCGCGCGGCCCGCGCGATGAGGTCGCGTTCATGCGAGAGGACATCGTCCGGAACCTCGTCCCGCTCGATCCAGCGGGGCGCCGACCACGAGACATGCATGGCGATATCGTCGGCAACCTCGTTGAATTCCGGGCTCTTGGCCACGAAGTCGGTCTCACAAGCCAACTCGATCAAGACACCCATCACCGGATGGCCGGACTGATGGTGAAGGTAACTTCCGACTGTTCCCTCGTTGGCGTCGCGATCGGCCCGCTTAGCCGCTTGGGCCAGACCCCGTTCCCGAAGAAGATCATGGGCTTCGTCCATGTCCCCGCCTGCCTCAACAAGAGCTTTCTTGGCGTCCATCATTCCCACCCCGGCCCGTCGGCGCAGACGCTGGACGTCCTTGGCCGTGAACTCGGCCACTATCTACTGCTCCTTGATCGGGATCTGGGAGCCGAACCCTCCGAGGAGGGTTCCTTCTTCGCCTTCTTCTTCTTATTCGCCATCTCTTTTCCTTCCTGGCAGGCGCCTGCTACCAGGGAGCAGAGCAACTCGGCGGAACGGATGGCATCGTCGTTGCCGGGTATTACGTAGGTTATAGGCTCGGGGTTGCAATTCGAGTCAACCAGGGCCACGATGGGAATCCCCAGCCGGACCGCCTCTCGCACCGCGGTTTCCTCGGCGTTGACGTCTATCACAAACACACCGGCCGGAAGCTCCTGGAGATCTCTCACTCCTCCCAGGCTTTGGCGGAGCTTCTGGAGGTCTCTCCTGAGACGAAGCCTCTCCTTCTTGGGGCGAGATTGCATCTCTCCGCTGTTCTCCTCCGATTCCAGTTCCTTCATGTAGGAAATCCGCTGTCGAATGGTCTGGAAGTTGGTGAGCATGCCCCCCAGCCACCGGAAATTGACATAGGGCATGCCCGCCGACTCGGCGTGCTGGGCGATGCTGTTGCGGGCCTGTTTCTTCGTGCCGATGAAGAGAATTTTCCCGCCGTCGGCTACTGCCTGGCGTACGAAGTTGATCGCGTCATCCAGCAGACGAACCGTCTGCCGGAGGTCGATTATGTGGATGCCGTTGGACTGACCCCACAGATAGGGGGCCATCTTAGGATTCCACCGGCGGGTCTCATGGCCGAAATGGAGACCCGCATCGATCAAGTCTTTCATAGTGGTAGCCGTCATATACCACTCCTTCCTGGTTTTTCCTCAGCCCGCTGTCCGGTTTCTCCGTTCGGCGCCCTCCAAGAAGAGCGCCCGCCCCACAGGAAAGACCGCAAAGAACTTTCCCGACCAGTGGACGAAACGGGCCTGTGACGTTGCCATGAGCATTTTACAACCCCGGTGAAGGAGAAGGAAAACGACCCGCCATTCCGGCGGTCAATGCTCAAGGGTCTCAGCGTCTCCGGGTCAGGCTCGGGGATGCGTGCGGTGATGGGTGGAGCGGAGGTGTCGGTTGCTGACGCTTGTGTAGACCTGGGTGGTGCCCAGATTGGCATGCCCCAGCAGTTCCTGGACACTGCGCAGGTCGGCCCCTCCCTCGATGAGGTGGGTGGCGAACGAATGGCGGAGGGCATGGGGGAAACTCCCCAGGCGGGAACGTACCACACGCCTGATCTGGCGAGGGTCCATCCGCCCCCCTCTCACACCCACGAACAGGGCCTCCCCGGTGTGCGCTCCGGCCAGTGCGGGGCGTCCCTCCTCCAGCCAGCGGCGAATCGCCCGCTGAGCGGGAATCCCGACCGGTGTGGCGCGGTCTTTGCCTCCCTTCCCCGATACCACTATCAGGTCTCTCCCCTCGATCTGGGGAACGGTTAGTGCGGCCAGTTCGGAGACCCTCAGCCCGGAGGCATAAGCCAGTTCCAAAATGGCTCGATCCCTCAGGTCGACCGGCTCTGAGCCATCCACAGCCTCGATGGCGTCCGACAACTGTCTCTCCGAGAGGGCCACCGGCAAGCGGGAATCCGCCCTGGGAACGGGAAGTGCGCCAGCAGGGTTGGAGGGAATGCAACCCCGTTCATGCAGGTCCCCGAAGAAGGAACGAAGGGACGACCCCTTTCGGACCACCGAGGAGCGGGCAAAACCGCGAGTGCTCAGGTAGGCGAAGAACCGTCGGAAATCGTTCCGGTCGATCTCTCCCAGAGAACGGCGCCCAACCTTGGCGCACAAGACAAGGAATTGGGTGATGTCTCCCCGGTAGGCGTTCACCGTGTGCCCGGAGAGTCGGCGCTGGCCCGCAAGGCGACCCAGATACGCCTCCACATCCTCTTCGGCCCACTCGGGCAGGACACCTAGACCAGCCACTCACCCAATGCTACGGAGCCCTCCGAGTCAACGTCAGGGTTTTAGGTCAGGCCGGATTCCGGCCCATTGTGCCCTCTTTTTGAGGGACTGTCACCGGAGCCGTCCCTCTTTCCCTACCCGTTACTCCCATGTTTGGTCTTCAGCCGGATGACTCCGCTCTCTCTCGTGATACGTCCTTCCGACTCCAGTTCGCCGACGCTCACCAGCAGTCGGGTGAGGGGCCATCCCATCCGCTCGGCCAAGACCTCCAAGGTGGCGCCGGCCTCCCCGATGGCTTCTTCCAAGTCTCCCTTTACGTCACCCGGCCCGGATACCCGCCGGCAAGCCGGTAATGGATCGATAATGCCCTCCCGCTCCAGCAAGTCCAGCATATCGGAGGTTCCCAACACCGGCATAGCTCCATCTTGGATCAATTCATTGCAACCCCGGGAAGTCACCCGGTCGATGTCTCCGGGGACGGCCAGGACCTCCCGTCCCTGTTCAAGACCCAACCGGGCGCTGATCAGCGCTCCCCCGCCCGCCGCGGCCTCCACTACCAACACCACCCGGGACAGACCGGTGATGATCCTGTTTCGTACCGGGAATCGCCACGGCTCGGGAACGGTTCCGGGCGGGTATTCGGTAACCACACCCCCGCCGTGCTCCAAGAGCGCCTCTCCCAGCCGCCGATGGGAGACCGGATACCACCGGTCGAGACCGCACCCAAGAACGGCTACTCCCCTCCCACCGGCCTCCACGACCCCTTGGTGTGCGGCCCCATCGATCCCCCGCGCCAACCCACTGACCACCACCGCGCCGCGCCGTCCCATGGCCGCGCCGACGGCCTTGGCGATGTTTATGCCATAGCGGGTGGCTCTTCTCGATCCCACCACTGCCACCCCCGGCGATGTCGGGAGTGCTCCCCTGACGAAAACAAGATCGGGCGGGTCGGGAATAGCTGCCAGCCAGGGAGGGTAGGAATCCGTGCCCAGCAGCGTCACCGAGACCCCCGAGGAAGCAAGTTCTTCCATGCGCCGCTCGGCCGGAACGCCGACCGCTTCACGGACGGCCGGTTTGGTCTTGATCCTGCCCGTCTCGATCATCTGCACCGCTGCCACCGGGTTGGAGGTCTTCACCAGGGTGTGGATCCGCTCAGGGTGCATCCCCGAGTAGGCCAGCCGTAGCCGGTGGGAGAAATGCGGGACCGGGGGCGGCGTCGGACTCAAACCCCGGTCCGGTAGGAGAGAGCCTCCAGCACGTGGACGCTCTCCACCCGCTCGGATTCGGCGAGATCGGCGAGGGTCCTGGCTACCCGCCGTACCCGGTCATAGCCCCGGCCGGTGAGATTGCCCCGATCGATGTTGCCCGCCAGTACCTGCTTGGCCTTGCCGCTCCACGCAAGAGCGTCGAGAGCCGCAGGGGACAGGTCTCCGTTGAGCCCGCCGCGCCGGGCCTGAATTTCCCGCGCCCTCTCTACTCTCTTCCGCACAGCCTCGCTCGGCTCGCCGGGACTCCCGGTCATCTCCCCCGTCTCCATTCGCCCCAGAAACACGCGTACATCGAAGCGGTCCAGCAAGGGACCCGAGAGGCGACGCCGATAGCGATCCACCGAAGAAGGGGAACATCGGCACTGCCGCACCGTGTCGTTCGACCAGCCGCACGGGCAGGGATTGGTGGCGGCGACCACCAGCGCCCGGCAGGGAAGAGTCACCGATGCTCCCCTGCGGGTGATGGTCACCAATCCCTCCTCCAAGGGTTGGCGAAGCGCGTCAATGAGATAGGCCGGGAACTCCCCCAACTCGTCCAGGAACAACACTCCGTGATGAGCCAGAGAGAGATCTCCCGGCGTCGGGATTCCGCTCCCCCCGCCAAGCAACCCTGCCACCGAAGCCGTGTGATGAGGAGCCCGGAACGGCCGGACCAGGACCGGGCGGCGGCGGTTTGCGGCGGCCCAGACACAAGCCACCTCCATCTCCTCCTCCCTGGTGAAACGGGGAAGTATCCCCGGAAGCCGCTTGGCCAGCATCGTCTTTCCCATCCCTGGAGGACCGGACATGAGGACGTGGTGACGACCGGCTGCGGCAATCTCCAGACCTCTGCGGGCGAACTCCTGACCGCGCACATCCGCCATATCCGGGACAGAGAGCGTGGGCGCCTTGGGTGTCCGTGAGGGAGAGGGAGCCGTCCTGCCCTCCACGGCGCCAACCGCCTCGGCCAACCCGTCCACAGCATATAGATCCACTGCCGGAACCAGTGCCGCCTCCTCCGCCATCTCCCGGGGCACAATGCAGGGAAGACCCTCGCGGACCGCCACCAGCGTGGCCGCCAAGACCCCGCGGCAGGATCTGACCCGCCCGTCCAACGCCAATTCCCCCACCGCCACCACTCCCGGGTGCCTGATCGAGACCTTCCCGTCAGCGATCAGCACTCCCAAGGCGATGGGAAGATCGAAGGCGGAGCCGGACTTGGGAAGATCGGCCGGCGCCAGGTTGACGGTCACCTCGCTCCGGGGCATCTCATAGCCGGATGAGGCCATGGCCGCCCTCACGCGGTAACGGGCCTCCCTCACCGCTGTGTCGGGCAGTCCCACCAGACCGAACTTGGAGCGGGTCTTGCCCAGATGGACTTCAACGCTGACCGGCCGGGCCGTCACCCCTGTCATCGCCGCCGAATACACCCGTGTGCTCATCCCTCCAGCATGTGGCGGATCCCCGGGCTTTCCTGTCCTCTCTGTCCCGGTTTTACCGCGACAAAGCAGTTTAAATCACAGGACCGCGCCGAGGTGGAACCAACGAATCAGCGACCGCGGAACCGAGGAGACCGTTTTTGGAGAAATGAGGCCACTCCCTCGCGATGGTCGTCAGTGCCCAGGCAAATCGACTGGGATTGTCCCTCCCAGGCCGTCGCCTCCTCGAGAGACAACTCCCAGGAACGGTCAAGTCCCTGTTTGATGAACATCTGGGCCACGGGCGCCCCGGCCAGAAACCCTTCGGCCACTTCGGCTGCCCGTTCATCCAGCCGATCGGGGTCCACCACTGCCCACACCAGCCCCCTCTCCAGTGCCTCGGCGGCAGAGACCATCCGTCCCGACAGGGCGATCTCCTTGGCAAACTGGGCGCCCGCCAGCCGGGGAAGCAACCAACTCAGGCCCATATCCAAGCTCAAGCCCCGACGAGCGAAGATGGCTGAGAACCGGGCCCTATGGGTGGCAACCACCACATCACATCCCAGGGCAAGACTCATTCCCGCTCCCGCTGCAACTCCGTCCACCGCCGCCACAGTGGGCTTGGTCAGCCTGTGAAGGGCCAGGGCGGTTTCCCCGACCACCTTCATGCGGCGCTGTGCATCCACCACTCCATCCGATCGAGGGCCGGCGGATGGATCCAGATCGGCGCCGGCGCAGAAGTCCCCCCCTCGTCCCGATATAACCAGTACCCGTTGGGAGGAACGCTCACAGGCGGAGAAAGCTTCCTGGAGTTCTTTCCATCCCTCGGGAGGAATGGCATTCTTGCGGAAGGGACGGTCCAGCCACAGCCAACGCACCGGTCCGCGGTCCTCGGTCTCGAGCCACATATTTCCATAGGGTAAGGCGTCGCGCTAGGTTGGGTCCTCAGATGGGATTCAATCCATTTCGACCCCACCGAAAGACCACCGCCGACCTGGTTATGGTGGTTGCCGCACTGGCGGTCACCGTTGCGGTGGTGCTGTGGGCGATCCTGGCTGGGTGACCCTCTAGCCGGCCCGGGGCAACCAGAGCAAGTCCACACCGTCCCGATGGAACCGAACCGCGATCAGATCGACGCGACGCGCCCGGGCAGACAGGGATGCCGCCAGTTTCCTCACCTGTCGCGCCTTGGGGGCATCGAAGGCATCCAACGGGTCAGGCGACCTCGCGTCAGAGACCGCCCACCGGCTCCTGACCTCGACGACAGTTCTCTCCCCGTCGACCTCGGCCAGTATGTCTATTTCCCCTCGGCCCACTCGCAGGTTTCGAGCCAGTACCAGGTGACCTCTGCTCTTCAGAAATCGGGCGGCCAGATCTTCCGCGGCTCGGCCGGTGTCCCGGCGGGAGAGATCGTCGCTTCGGGGGTCCATTCCTCAGGTATACGGCAGGGATGTGACATCCAACCCCGTCCTGTCGCCGTCACCCTTCCACCCACGCGGGGATTCCCGCCTGAAACTGTCAACAACGTCCCTGGGAAGTGCATCTAGATACCGCCCAAGCGGCCCAGGGGCCAGATGCGAAAGACGGCCTTACCCACCACCATATCCTCGTGGACCGTCCCGAACACCCGGCTGTCCGAAGACTTGGCGCGATGATCGCCCATCAGAAAGATGTGATCCTCCTCCACCTCGATCGTTAGAGTCTCCTCCCTGGTGGAAGACCCCAGGTACGGCTCCTCCAAGATCTCACCGTTCACCCAAACCTGATTCTGCAGAATCTCGACTCGATCTCCTCCCGTGGCAATCACCCGCTTGATCAGGTCGGCCTCGGATATGTCATACCAGCCGAAAGCCTCCCGGACCTCGTGCCACACCACTTCCAGGACATTCCGGTCCGGTTCAGGACGGCCCGGAGGCGAAAAAACCACAACATCTCCCTTGGCCGGTTCCCCGAACAGATAACTCACCTTGGAGACCATGACCCGGTCTCCCACCTGGAGGGTGGGATGCATGGACTGTGAGGGAATCTCGAACGGCTGGATCAGGAGCGATTTGATCAGCACCGCCAAGATGACCGCCCCCAATAACAGCACGGCCATCTCCACCACCGCCGACCTGATGCGCCATCCAGGGCGAGCCGGGGCCGCCAGTGCGCCGTTGCGGTCAGACGCTTCTTGCTCCTCGGGGTCCGTTACGGGAACCGGGAGGATGCCATCAGGCTGTCTTTCGGTCAGTCGCGTCTCTCTTTTATGCGAGCCGACCGACCCGACCGGCCCCGCAGGTAATTTAGCTTCGCCCGGCGTACCAGCCCTTTGCGAAGTACTTCGATCCGGCTCACAATCGGGGCGTGAACCGGGAAGATGCGCTCCACGCCCACTCCGAAACTGATCTTGCGAACGGTGAAAGTCTCCTGCAAGCCTCCCCCGCTCCGGCCTATCACCACTCCCTCGAAGGCCTGTATACGCTCTCGACCGGCCTCCATCACCCGAACATGGACGCGAACGGTGTCTCCCGGTCGGAAATCGGGTAGGTCATCTCGGAGAAATCCTTGTTCAAGCAACCGAATGTCGTTCATAGTCAAACCCGTGGTGTTGATAAAGAGGGATGGCGGACACCCGCCCAAATCCCTAGCTTACCACTCCTCAATATTGCAGATTCCCTCCAATAGATCAGGTCGACGGTCCCGCGTCCTCTCCTTCCGCCGGGCGGTTCTCCAAGCGGCGATGCGTCCATGGTCGCCCGAGAGCAGCACCTCGGGAGCCGGCCAGCCCCTGAAAACCGAAGGCCGGGTGTAGACCGGTTCTTCCAGCAGGCCTTCCCGGAACGACTCGAAAACCACGGAACAGGGATTCCCCACCGCGTTAGGCAGCAAGCGGACGATCCCCTCGGTCACCAGAAGGGCCGCCACCTCCCCTCCTGCCAGCACGTAATCTCCCACCGAGACTTCCTCGTCGATGAAATTCTCGGCGATCCGCTCGTCCACCCCTTCGTAGCGACCGCACACCAGTGTCAGATGATCGAGGTCCGACCACCGGTCCAGCATGGCCTGATCAAGGAGTCTGCCGGCCGGGGTGAACAGGACCCTGTGGGTGCCTTCGAGGGGGTCCAGCGCCTTGGCGAGGGGCTCGGGCATCATTACCATGCCCGGACCTCCCCCGAAAGGAGCATCGTCCACCGCCCGGTGCGGACCCTCGGCGTAATCCCGGAGGTCGATCAGGTCCACTTCTACCAACCCGGCCACGAGGGCCCGGCCCAGGATCCCCACAGCCAGGGCTTGGGGAAAGTAGTCAGGGAAGATGGTGATTATCGAAATCTTCATTGCCCAAAACATTAATCCAACCACTTGATCTCACTAGTGTTGGTTGCCGCTCTTTCTCCTAAGAGCGCTTCCGTAACGCCAACCGCGGTGCCCGTTGGGCGGGGGTGTGGTTCCATCAAGAGAGCAACTGACCGGGGACCAGAGGGGCGTTCCCATAAGCCGGATCCCTCGCCTGCGTCACCCGAGACCCTCCGGGAGCACTCCGATCTAGAAGCCCTCATGGCCCAAGCCGCCCACGAGAACTTCCCGGTGGCGCTGAGAGCGTTGCCCAAACATCTGCGCCAGCACTTGGAAGCCATCTACGGATATGCGCGACTCACTGACAACCTGGGCGACGAATACCCCGGAGACCGCTTGGCAGCTCTGGACTGGCTGCAGGAACAACTGGAGAAGCTGTTCGCTGGGAAAGCCTCCCACCCCGTCTTTCGTCAACTGCTTCCCACGGTTACGGCCTTCGGGCTCTCCCGCACTCCGTTCGACCAGTTGCTAGCCGCCAACCGGATGGACCAGCACAAGAAGAGCTACGCAAACTGGGACGAACTGATGGAATACTGCCGACTTTCGGCGAACCCCGTAGGACATCTGGTTCTGGCCGTCTTCGAATCGGCTACCGACGACCGCCTGGCCGCCTCCGACGCCGTGTGCAGCGGCCTTCAGGTATTGGAGCACCTCCAGGACCTGGGGGAGGACGCCAGGGCAGGTCGAATCTACATGCCCATCGATGACATGGAACGATTCGGCTGCACACGCGGGGATCTGCTGGCGCCGGTGACCGGCAAGAGACTGCGAAGCCTGGTGGCGCACCAGGTCGGGCGTACCCGCGACATGGTCGGGAAAGGAGAATCGCTGGTGGCGTCCCTGAGGGGATACCCTCGCCTGGCCATCGCCGGATTCGTGGCTGGGGGTCTGGCCGGCTTGGACGCCATCTCAGCGGCGCGCTTCGATGTACTGGGCGGCAACCGCCAGGCAGGGGGCCTGAGGCTAACCCGCCGCTTCGTCCCGCTGTACCTGGGGTCCCTGGCCCGCCGGCGACGGCCAGCTCGATGATCACCCCGGAGTCGGCCTACCGGCGGTGCGAGGAGATCACTTGGGCTGAGGCCCGCAACTTCGCCTACGGTATCCGACTGCTTCCAACTCCCAAACGACATGCCATGGCGGCGCTGTACGCCATGTCCCGGCGCATCGACGACGTAGGTGACGGTGACTGGTCCAAGGATCGTAAGCTGGCCGCCCTGGAGCATCTCCACTCGGTGATCGGAACATTGGAGGCCGGCGGGGTATCGGACCCCTCCGACCCGGTTCTGGTTGCCTTGGCCCACGCCGCCGATCAGTATCCCATTCCTGTCGGGGCCCTCCACGAGATCGTGGAAGGATGCGAGCAGGACGTGAGGGGCGAGACCTACCTGACCATGAACGACACGGTCCGCTACTGCCGCCTTGTGGCCGGTTCGGTCGGCCGCCTGTCCCTGGGTGTTTTCGGAACCAAGGAAAACCGTCACCCCCAGACGGGAGAGAAAGCCCCGCGTCTGGCGGACGACCTGGGGGTGGCCCTGCAACTCACCAACATTCTGCGGGACCTCCGCGAGGACCACCAGATGGGTCGCATCTACCTTCCCGAGAAGGAACGGGACCGCTTCGGAGTCGTCCCGGGCCAGTGGGCCCCGCCCGAAAGCGTGGGGGCTTTGATCCAACACGTGGCTGAACAGGCGGTCTCCTGGTTCGAGCGGGGCCTGGTGTTGCTCGGCTACCTCGACCACCGAAGCAGGGCCTGCACGGCCGCGATGGCCGGTATCTACCGGCGGTTGCTGGATCGAATTCTCGCCCAGCCCACCCGTCCGCTCAGCGAACGCGTGAGCCTCCCTGCCTGGGAGAAGGCGCTCGTGGCGTTGCGCAGCGTGTCCGGTCTCCGCCCGTGAGCGACAACCCGGCCCGGGTCGTGGTGGTGGGAGGTGGATTGGCCGGATTGGCTGCAGCACTGGAAGCCGTCGACCGGGGAGCCACGGTGACCTTGTTGGAGCGGCGTCCCCGTTTGGGCGGCGCCACCTGGTCGTTCCGGCGCCGGGGAATCTGGTTCGACAACGGCCAACACGTCTTCCTGCGTTGCTGTACCGCCTACCGGACATTTCTCAAGCGCATCGGCGCAGCGGACCGCCTGTTCCTTCAGCGCCGACTGGACATTCCCGTTCTTCGGCCCGACGGACCAACTGGCGCTATCCGGCGCACCTCGGGTCCCGCCCCCCTGCATCTGGCGCCGGCATTGCTGACCTATCCCCACCTGGGGATCCGCCAGCGGCTGGGGGTGCTGCGAGCAGGGTGGGCCCTTCGCCGCCTCGACCCGGACGATCCGGCGCTGGACGACGTCGCCTTCGGCGATTGGCTCTCCGACCACGGCCAGGACGCGGCAGCCATTGAGACTCTCTGGAACCTGGTGGTGCTGCCGACCGTCAATGTCGCGGCCGCCGAAGCTTCCCTCAAGCTGGCCGCCAAGGTGTTTGTGACCGGATTGCTGACCGACGCCCCTGCGGCCGACGTCGGCTGGTCCCGGGTACCTCTGGCGGCCTTGCATGGCGACGCCGCCCGGCGAGCTCTGGAAACCGCTGGTGCAGTGGTCAGGACGCGGGCCGGCGTCACCGGCGTGCGAACCAACTCCTCCGACGGCCTCATCGTGCAGATCGAAGGGGAGTCTGTGGCAACAGACTCGGTGGTGGCAGCGGTGCCGCATGATGCGGTGGGCCCTCTACTCCCGCCCGGCAGCCTTCCCGACCAGGACCGGCTGGGGGATCTCGGCGTGTCGCCGATCATTAATGTGCACCTTGTGTACGAACGTCCGGTTACCAACCTGCCGATGTTCGCCGCCGTCGAAAGCGACGTGGAGTATGTGTTCGACCGGACCGAGGCGGCCGGTCTGGACGACGGACGCCAGTGCCTGGCCCTCTCCCTATCGGCGGCGGATTCCTATCTCGGATGGAGCGCAGCGGACCTCATTGCCCACTTCAGCGGCGAGTTGGCCCGCCTGGTTCCCGCCGCCGCCCGCGCAACCCTTACCGAGTCGATCGTTACCCGGGAGCCAACCGCCACATTCAACGGTGTGCCGGGAACCCACCGCCTCCGCGCCGGCGCCGAGTGCGCCATACCGGGTGTGTACCTGGCGGGTGCCTGGTGCGATACGGGGTGGCCGGCCACTATGGAAGGGGCGGTTCGCAGCGGGACCCGGGCAGGACGTCTGGCCGCCCGGTTCGCAGCCGCTGCCCCGTCCCGGTCCCCCACAGCCCTTCGGTCGGCGGCGGGGATGCAAGCATGAAGCGTGGCACTCCCGAAGTGCTGGGGTGGGCCCGCGCTCTGGTCGAACCGGCTTTGGAGGCCGCCACGGACCGTCTCTCACCTGATCTGGCCCTCCCGGCCCGCTATCACTTCGGCTGGGTCGACGCCCGCGGATTGCCGCTCCCTGAGAGTCTCCATGGCAAGGGCGTACGTCCCACCCTGGCCCTTTTATCAGCCCAAGCGGCCTGCGCACCAGCCGAGGTAGCCATCCCTGGGGCAGTGGCCGTCGAGTTGGTCCACAACTTCTCGCTGGTCCACGACGACATCATCGACGACGACGACGAACGGCGCCACCGCGCGACAGTGTGGAAGGTCTTCGGGGTGGGGGACGCCATCATCGTGGGAGACGCGATGATGGGGCTGGCCTTCGAACTGCTTCTCGAGGAAGCAACCCCCGCCCGCACCGCCGCGGCGACCGACCTGGTCCAGGCCACGATGGCCATGATCTCCGGCCAGTACATGGATATGTCCTTCAACCGTCGGGACACCGTCGGGGTGACCGAATGCTGGGAGATGATGTCTGCCAAGACCGGCGCCCTGCTGGCGCACGCCAGTGCGGTGGGGGCGATCCTGGCTGACGCACCGCCCCAAACTGTGGAGGCGCTGCGTCGTTTCGGCCAGGAGCTGGGACTCTGCTTCCAGGCCATCGACGATCTTCTGGGCATCTGGGGTGAACCCGCAGTCACCGGGAAGCCCGCCGGGAACGATCTGAGGGAGCGCAAGAAGTCCATCCCGGTTGCCGTGGCTCTCAGTTCGGGAACCAGGGCCGCCGAGATGCTGGCCCGCCTTTACGCCCAGGAGCACTTGAACGAGAAGGACATCGCAAGGGCGGCTGCCCTCGTGGAGGAGGCGGGTGGACGCGCCGCCACCGCCGAAGCCGCCCGGGATTGCATGCAACGCGCCGCCCAAGCCCTCGCCACCGCAGACCTTGAGGCGCAGGCTGCCGAGGAATTGCAGGACCTGGCAAGCTTCGTCGTCAACCGTGAGTTCTGAATAGATCCTTTCTGTCCATTGAGGGACCGAGTGACCTCACCTTGAGATTAATCCAACTCTTGGGTGGTACCTTGAGCCGGGTGAATAACGCAGCCGACGTACCCGGGTCCCGTAAGGGGCGGTTCTGGGAGGTCTTTTGGGTTGCGCTCCGATTGGGGCTCACCTCATTCGGAGGACCGGTGGCGCATTTCGGCTACTTCCATGAGGAGTACGTCGAAAGACGGAGGTGGGTGGATGAGGGGACCTTCGCAGACCTTCTCGCCCTCTCCCAGGCGTTCCCCGGCGCGGCCAGCTCCCAACTGGGTTTTGCGATCGGAATGGTGAGGGGAGGGCTACGGGGAGGATTGGCGGCGTGGCTGGGTTTCACCCTTCCGTCGGCCGTGATTCTCACCACCCTGGGCCTGGGCGCCTCCCGAATCGGCGAACAGGCCCAGGGGTGGGTACACGGCCTGGTGGTTGTGGCCGTGCCGGTGGTGGCCCTGGCGGTGTGGAAGCTGTGGTCCAGCCTGGCGCCGGACCCGGTCCGTAGTTCGATGGCGGTGGCGGTTGCAGTCGCCCTGGTGGCCCTCCAGTCTCCCGCCAGAACCACATTGGTGTTGGTGATTGTCCTGGGAGGACTGTTGGGATGGAGGTTCTGCCGGGATCTCCCGGCCGACTCCGGCCACCGGCGCCTGCCGGCGCTCAGCCGCAAGTCGGGGGTGATCGCCGCCGTCGTTTTCCTTGGCCTTCTAACCGCTCTCCCCATCGCCAGCCGAGTTACCCAACTCGAATTCGTGGAGGTCACCGACGCCTTCTACGGATCCGGGGCGCTGGTCTTCGGAGGCGGACCGGTGGTGCTGCCCCTGCTGGAACCGGAGGTGGTCGGCACCGGTTGGGTGGACGAGGAACTCTTTATCGCCGGGTACGGCGCCGCTCAGGCCATCCCCGGGCCAGTGTTCACATTCTCCTCTTACCTGGGAGCGGTCATGACTCCGGAGCCCAACGGGATACCCGGGGCGGCGCTCGCCTTGGCGGCTCTGTTCCTGCCGTCCCTTCTGATGGTGATGGCCACCTTGCCTTTCTTCTCGGTCCTGCGCGCCCACACCGGGGTCCAGGCGGCGTTGAGGGGAGTCAACGCGGCGGTGATAGGGATCCTCCTGGTGGTTCTCTACGACCCTTTGTGGACCAACGCCATCCGTGAACCTTTCGATCTCGCTCTGGCCCTGGTCGCCTTTGGACTGCTGGCGTTCTGGAAGGTGCCGTCCTGGCTGGTTGTCCTGCTAACCGCCGCCTCAGGCGGCCTCATTGCAGCCTTCTGACAAACCGGTCCCGAACCAAACCGGTTTCTGCGCCAGACTTCCGGCCATCCTGATCTCAGGTTTGGCCCCTGCTGTCCCGCCCGCTTCACCAGAGAATCCGGTCGGAGGCCCTTTCCACTGCTTGGTCGAGGGGCCCGGTGTAAATACCGGTGGAGAGGTATTTCCATCCTGCGTCGGGGAAGATGGTCACCACCGTCCCCGAGCGCATCTCCCTCGCCACCCGCAGCGCCACCGCCAACGCCGCCCCGCAGGAAGGCCCGGCGAACAACCCCTCCGCGGTGAGGAGCAGGCGGGTGTGCTCGATGGTAGGTCGAAGGCGCACCAGGACTCGCCGGTCAATGCGATCAGCGTCGAAAATGGGCGGGATGTAGCCGGCCTCCATGGAGCGGAGGCCCGTGATCAGTTCTCCCACCGGAGGCTCGGCGGCCACCACTCGCGTTCGAGGGAACGACTCTCGCACAGCCGCTCCGGCGCCCATCAGTGTCCCGCCGGTGCCCAGACCGGCGACCAGAACATCCACCCTGTCCAGTTCGGTAACGATCTCCCGGCCGGTTCCCGCATAATGCGCTTCGACATTGGCCGGATTGGCGTACTGGTGCAACATCAGGTAGTCCCCCGACGCGGCTATGGCTTCGGCCATGCGCACCGCGCCGTTTGCGCCCTCTGACTGGGGGGAGAAGAGGATCCGGGTTCCGAACGTCTTCATGATCTCGATCCGCTCTGTACTGGCGCCTTCAGCCATCACCACCGTGAGCGGGACGCCCCACAGCTTGGCCAGCCGGGCCATGGCGATTCCCGTGTTTCCCGAAGATGGCTCCAGCAGCCGCGTACCAGGCCCAAGCCGGCCCTCGGCCCGGGCCTTCTCCATCATGGCCACAGCCACCCGGTCCTTCAGAGAACCGGTGGGCAAGAACCATTCCAGCTTGGCGTAGACATCAACCCCTGGAGGAGAAAGCGCCTCCAGTCGGACTAAGGGAGTCGGAGCAAGAACCGTTGACGCCTGGGGGGGCATCAACCACCGGCGACCGACGGAAGCACGGTGATCTCCGACGGTTGCGAAATAGGAGTATCCAAACCCTTGAGATAGCGGATGTCCTCGTCGTTGAGGAAGATATTGACGAACACCGGCACCGAGCCGTCCGGATTGAGGAGTTGGGACGCCAGAGCCGGATACCTCCTGCCCAGGTCGGAGAACGCCTCTCCCACAGTGGAGCCGCAGGCGGTCACCGAGGAGTCCCCTCCGGCGTGAACCCGAAGGATCGTGGGCAGGCGGATGGTATGCATCATTGTCGGGTTCCTCCTAGGAGTGGGCGTCGAAGCTCAGCGTTCTCTCGGTGATCCGGCGGTCACGGATGCGAAATCCCCGCACGGAGAGGGCATCGATCCGTTCCATGCCCACCAGCACATACAGCCAATCCGGCTCCACGGCCAACGCCACGTCGGTGGAAGACGGATAAGCGGGGGAATGGGTATGGGAATGGAACACTCCAACCAACTCCCATCCGTTCGACTCCGCATGCCGCATCGCCCCAAAGTGCTCGCTCGGGTCAATCACATAGTTGACCGACGAGTGGGCGATGTTGGTCAGGGGATAGGCCTTGGCCAGGCGACCATCCGGGTATCCGGCCAACAACCCGCATGCCTCCTCGGGATAGCAGTCCCGGGCGTGCTCGATCATCGTCCGGTGGACTGGTTCGGGAACGCTGATAGATGATTGTTCGTCAAACATGAGAGATTTCCCCGCCAGGCGAGGAAGCCGAGTCGGTCAGACGGTCCTGGCGACCGACCCGGCGGGCATACAGTACTGGTCGTATTCCACGATCGCAGGTGGCCGGCTCTCGTCGGCGCACGCCAGACAGTCGGGGTTGCGGCGCAGGTTCAGGATCCGGAAGTCCTCGGTCAGGGCATCGTAGGTAAGGAGTCTGCCGACCAGCGAGTCCCCTATCCCGAGAAGCATCTTGATGGCCTCCATGGCCTCGATGGAACCGATGATCCCCGGCAGCACGCCCAGCACACCCGCCTCCGCGCAGGAAGGGGCAAGCTCCGGAGGAGGAGGCTGGGGGAAGAGGCACCGGTAGCAGGGACCGTGGTAGGGGTGGAATACACTGGCCTGGCCCTCGAAGCGGAAGATGGCGCCGTGCACCACCGGGATGCGGAGGTGAAGAGAAGCGTCATTCACCAGGTAGCGGGTTGGGAAGTTGTCTCCCCCATCGACTACCAGGTCGAATCCGGACATCACGTCCAGAACATTGGCGGCCGACAGCCGCTCTCCGTAGGGCTCCACCTTGACATCTGGATTCAGGGCGGTGAGCGTCTCGCGGGCCGACTCCACCTTGGAATGCCCAAGGCGGTCCATGTTGTGAAGAATCTGTCGCTGGAGATTGGAGGCGTCCACCACATCGAAGTCGACCACACCCAGCACTCCTACACCCGCAGCCGCGAGGTAGAGGGCGGCAGGAGAACCCAGTCCCCCGGCCCCCACCAGCAGCACCCGCGAGTTCAAGAGCTTGGCTTGGCCTTCCTCTCCCACTTCGGGCAACATGGTGTGCCGGCTGTATCGCACCTTCTGATCGGACGAGAGCGTGACCGGCTCGGACCAGGGACGACCCTCCGCCTTCCACTGGCCGAACCCTCCG
This sequence comes from Acidimicrobiia bacterium, assembly GCA_012270885.1. Lineage (GTDB taxonomy): Bacteria > Actinomycetota > Acidimicrobiia > Spongiisociales > ZC4RG35 > Bin76. The sequence goes on from JAAXHN010000097.1 coordinate 30,965, forward strand.
GCCATGGACACCACGTTCTCATAACCCAACTCTTGCAACGATTGGGCGGCCAGAGCGGACCGGGCCCCTCCCGCGCAGTAGACCACTATCTCAGTTTCGGGGTCGGGCACTTGCATGGAGATGGAAGACTCCAACAGCCCCCTGGGAATGAGATGGGCGCCGGGAATGGCGCCCTGCTCGTACTCCTCGTGTTCCCTCACATCCAACCATAGCACGTCTTCATCTCCCAGCCGGGGCTCGACCTCGGCAGGGGTGACTTCCCTTATTTGGGCCTTGACTTTTCTGAGTAAATCCTGAAAGGTAACCATCTTCGTCTTCGAATCACTTCTTGAACCACACTCGCAGAATATCTCTTCTATCCAACCCCACCCAATCCGGAAATGTTCCCGCGGGCGGCGGAGACGGTGTTGGACATCAGCATCGCCCGGGTCATCAGGCCCACGCCCCCGGGCACCGGGGTGATTGCGGAAGCTACCTCCGAGACCTCGGCGAAGTCGACATCCCCCACCAGTCCCTCAGCCGCGCGGTTGATGCCCACATCGACGACCACCGCCCCCGGTTTGACCCAGGATGCCTTCACCATCTTGGCTCTCCCCACCGCCGCCACCAGGATGTCGGCTTCCCGACAGAGCGACTCGAGGTCGACGGTGCGGGAGTGGGCGATGGTAACCGTGGCGTCGGCGCCCTTGGTGGCCAACAGCAAGGCCAAGGGCTTTCCCACCAGAAAACTCCGACCCACCACGACCGCCCGCTTTCCGGAGACTGGAAGGTCATAGTGTGAGAGAATTCGCATGACCCCGGCGGGAGTGCAGGGTCGGAGTCCCGGAAGTTCAGCCACCAGGCGTCCCAGGTTCTCGTTGTGAAGCCCATCAACATCCTTGCGGGGGTCGATGCAACCTACCACCCTTCCCTCGTCCAAACCCTCCGGAAGAGGTAGCTGCACCAGGATTCCATCCACGCCGGGATCGGCGCTCAGGCCAGTCACCAGGTCCTCCAACTCTTGCTGGGAGGGTATTTCCTCCAGTTGGTGATGGATGGACCGAATTTCGACCTTGGCCGCGTCGCGGCGTTTGGCGCGTACATAGGTGTGAGAAGCGGGATCGTCACCCACCAGCACGGTTGCCAAGCCGGGCACGTAGCCCGTCCGGGCCAGGTCGGCGACTCCGGCAGCCACCTCTTTCATCACCGCCGAAGCGGCCGGCGCGCCCTTCAACAGGATGGCAGCCATCAGTGGCGGAAGTGCCGGCGGCCGGTGAATGCCAGCGCCATCCGATGCTGATCGGCGGCCGCGATCACTTCCGCGTCGCGCACCGACCCTCCGGGAGAAACAACCGCAGTCACGCCTATGGATGCTAGGGTATCCAGCCCGTCGGCGAACGGAAAAAACCCGTCTGAGGCGGCGACCGCGCCCCTGGCGCGATCACCAGCGACCGATATGGCCTTCCGGGCAGCACCCACCCGGCTCTGATCGCCAGCGCCCACTCCCACGGAGCGTCCGTCCCGGCATATCACCACGGCGTTAGATTTGGCGTGCGCCGCCACCACCCAGGCCAGTCTGAGGTCGGAGAGTTGCCCGGCGTCGGGAGGGACCCGGGAAACCACCCGCCACTCGGAGGGGACCGGGACGGGACGGTCGGTGGTCTGGACCAGGAAATCAGCTCCCAGAGACCGGATCTCCCGCTCGGTCGACCGCCACGGCGGGGTTTCCAGAACCCGCAGGTTGGGCTTCCGGGAGAAGATGTCGACAGCCTCCGGCTCCATCCGGGGTGCGGCGACCACTTCCACAAAAACCTCGCTCAAACCCTCCGCCACAGAGGCCTCGACAGAACAGTTGAACGCAACCACCCCGCCGAAGGCCGATTGCGGGTCTCCCTCCCACGCCCGGCTGAAGGCTTCAGCCGGATCCGCCCCGAGGCCAACCCCGCAGGGATTGGCGTGTTTCACGATCACACAGCCGGGCCCCTCAAGATCTGCTACCAGGCGCACGGCAGCTTCGGCGTCTGCGTAGTTGTTGTAGGACATGGGTTTTCCCTGGATGCGTCGGACTGTAGATCCCCAGAAACCATCATGCTCGGGCACGTACAGCCCTCCTCGCTGATGCGGGTTCTCTCCGTAGCGGGTCTCTTGGTAGCGGCGCAGGGTGATCACCAAGGGATCCGGAAGGGCCTCGGAAAGGGAGAACCACCGAGCGATTCCAGCATCGTACTGGGCAGTGTGAGCGAAGGCTGCCGCGGCCAGACGCTGGCGCGACACCTGGTCCAAACCGCCGGATCGCAGAGCTCCGATGACATCGGGGTACTGATGTGGCGAGGAGACCGCAGCCACATGCTCATGGTTCTTGGCAGCAGCCCGCAGCAGGGCCACCCCTCCGATGTCGATGTGCTCGATGCCCGGCTCACGGGCGAACGGGTACAGATTGACGGCCACCAACTGGAAGCCTTCGATACCGAACCGGCGCAGATCCTCCTGGTGAACGGGGTCATCAGGATCGGCGAGAATGCCCCCATGGATCTGTGGGTGAAGCGTCTTGACCCGGCCGCCCAGGATCTCGGGAGCGCCGGTCACGTCATCTGTGGTGGTCACCTCCACTCCTGTCTCCCGGATGGTGCGGGCGGTGCCTCCCGATGAGACAATCTCGGCCCCCAAATCCGCCAGTTGGCGGGCAAACTCGACGATCCCGGTCTTGTCCGTGACCGACAAGAGGGCTCTCCTTACCTCGAAGTCACTCACCTCCTTGGGGTCCTGGTTCCCGACCTTGTCGGGGTCGGCGCGGACAATCTGGTTAAAGAACCAATGTGTCGCGAAGGTTCGCCCGCCGGAGGGGCTAGCCGCCCCCCAAAAAAGTGATATGGTGTGATGCCAGCCGGCGTCATTGGAAAGTTCGAATATCACCTGCCGGAGAGAAAGGGGCAGACAATCCGTCAGGTTGGGGGGCTACCGTTCGGCTTCCCGAGACGCCGGCTTTACCCAACACCTCCAACAGCACCTCCATGGTGTGCTGACCCATTAGGGGGGCTGGCCGGGGACCAACCCGTCCCGCTCCGAACTGAAGGGGATGAGAGGCGGAGAGATACTCACCGATGCCGGGGTGCCTCACGTTTTCAAAGAGCGGGTTCTGCAGAGAACACCGGGGGTCTTCGGCGACCAGTTGGCGAAAGGATTGATAAGGGCCCCAACACAGCCGGTGGCGTCCCAGAGTCTCACCTGCCTCGGTCAGAGTACGTGTGGTGAACCAGGGCTCAAGAACCGCAGAAATCTTGTCCCGCGCCCGGAAGCGATCCCCCTCTCTCCGCAGGTCGAGACCCATCCGCCGCTCAATTCGGCTCATCTCCTCCCTCGATCCGGTGGCTTCCACCAGATCCTCCCATTGTCGATCTGTAATCACCACCACCATCAGCTTCCTCCCGTCAGAGGTGGCGAAGTCCCGCCCGTAGGCGCCAAACACGTAGTTCCCGTGCGACCCGCGGTCGTGGTCGTTCACCATCACCTCCCCGATGTGCCCCAGGGTCGAGACGGTTGCGAGCGCCACATCGGTCAGGGAGAGGCGCACCAGCTGGCCCTCGCCTGTGCGCAGGCGATGGCGCTCGGCTGCCAGCACCCCGGACGCCACCATGTTGCCGGCGATCACATCCCAGGCCGGCAGAACGTGGTTGACCGGGCCGGCACCGGGGGGGCCGGTTATCTCCGGGTACCCCATGGCGGCGTTCACCGTGTAGTCCACAGCCACCGACCCGTCGGAACTTCCCTGCAGGGTAACCATGATCAGGTCAGGCCGCCGTTCGGCCAGCCGCTCATAGGACAGCCAGGAGGGAGACAGGTTGGTGATGAAAATGCCCGCATCGGATCCCGGCGCCGTGATCAGATCCACCAGGGTCGATCGTCCAGACTCGCTCCGTATGTCGAGGGCGACGGATCGCTTCCCTCCGTTCAGGCCTGCCCAGTAGAGACTCCGGCCCTCGGAGGTCACCGGCCAGCGCCCGTAGTCCAAGCCGCCGCCGGGAGGGTCCACCCGGATCACATCGGCGCCCATGGAGGAGAGCGTCAGCCCGGCCAGCGGCACTGCCACGAATGCGGACAGTTCCACAACCCGCATCCCTGCCAGGACGCCTCCTTGTGGCGTTTCCTCGTTGTCCTTGGGTTCCATGGACGCCATCCTAGGATTGCATCCCCAATTTGACATCCAAGTTCAACATGGGAGTACCTCTCACCGAGGCCGAGAGCAAGGCCGTTCGCTTGTTGACCCCGCCGTCGAGGCCGGAGGGGGAAACTAGCCTTACCGGCATGGTAGAGATAATTGAAAAGGGCAGGTATCGGACCGATGACTTTTGTGGTGAGTTGGCCGAAGCGCGGGATGGCAACCGCCAGCTCGGCACCCGTCTCCTGTTCCGGAATGACGAGGTGGGAGTTTGGGAGATACGTCTCCAGCCCGGCGAGAGAGGCAGCTTTCACCTCCATGACCGTCACTACTTCTGGACTGTGGTCAAGGGTGGGATCGGCAAGCAGCGTACCGCGGACGGCGTCTATCACATCCGTTGCTACGAGGAGGGTGACACCAGTTTCTTGCCGCATACGCCTTCCGATTCCGTGATCCACGACTTCGAAAA
>JAAXHN010000098.1 GCA_012270885.1 Acidimicrobiia bacterium
CCGATCATGGCTGCCCTGGACGCCGGCGTGGACGGGGTGATCACCGGGCGAGCGCTCGATGTGGGGATCTACATGGCCCCGCCGCTGGCGGCCGGGTTCCCCCGCGGGTCCACCACCCACATGGCCAAGGTGCTGGAGTGCGCCGGCCTGGCGCTTCATCCCGGCGACCCGTCGGAACCGATCTACGGAGTGCTGGAGCCCGACGCCATCACTGTCTACCCGCTGTCGGACACCCAGGCCGCCACCGCCCGGTCCATCGCCAGCCACTCCATGTACGAGCGGGACAATCCCTTCATGGAGAAGAACCCGGGAGGGTATCTCGACCTGACCGACGCCACCTACACCGAGGTCCCCGGTTCGGGGGTGCGCTCGGAGGGAGCCATCTGGGTTGACACGCCCTACACGATCAAGCTGGAAGGCGCCCGCCGGGAGGGGTACCGCACCATTGCCGTGTTCGGAGTGCGGGAACCGGCCTTCATCGACTGCTTGGACTGGTTCCTGGACAACATCCGCTCCACTATCGCCGGGTCACCGCGCTTCGGGCACCTGGATGAGGGCAAGCACTACAAGATCACTTTCGACCAGTACGGGCGCAACGGCGTCCTGGGTCCCAACGAACCGCTCCGGGGACGGACGCCTCACGAGATCGGCCTGTTGGTGGACGTCATCGCCGAAACACAGGAACTGGCCGAGAACCTGGCCTACTTTATCTGTATGGAACTGTGGATCAAGCCCTACCCGAACCGCCAGACGTCGGCAGGCAACCTGGCCACCCGGTTCGCTCCCCCCACCATCAACGTGGGCCCGGCGTTCTCTTTCAATGTGTGGCATCTCCTGGAGGTGGAAGACCCACTGGAACTCTTCCCCTACCAGGTGGTCGACTTCCCGAGGGGGCGCTGATGGCGCGGCTTCGGGACTTCGCCAAGACCCTTCGGTCCAAGAACTGCGATCCCTTCAACACCACCTTCGACGTGTTCTTCGACTCCGAAGAGGCGTACCGGCAGGTCAGGGACTCGGGCAGGATCACCGCCGAGGTGCTGGCGCCGCTGTACGGGCTCACCACAGACCAAGTGCTGGGCATTTACTTCCTGGACAACGCCCTGGCTTTCAAGGTCACCATGGTGAAGGACATCGCCTCCTCGGATCCGGCCTGTAAGGACGTGTTCGGCGCCCACCAGCACCTGATGCTCGCCGATCTCGAGATACCGGAGGAAAAGAGATGAGACTGTTGGACCCCCGAGCCGAGGAATACCGCCGACTGGACGGCGCCGATCCCCTCAAGCCCGTGGAAGCGGTGGAGTTGAACGTGGGCATCCTCAACTCCCGCTGGGAGTCGATGACCCGCATCGCCGCACTGGTGGATGAACGCCTCCGGCGTTTGTCATACATCAGAGACGTTCGTCACTGGAAGATCAAACACTCCGAGCCCACGCCCCAGGAGGTGATCGATCAGGTGGTTGGTTACAGCCACTTCGCGGTGCTGGGACTCGGCAACTGAGGGGCTTGCACAGCGTGGAGTTGCCACGATGGAACCGAGTTGAGAAAACGGGGGCTGGGAACGGTCGTGCTGATCACCGAGGCCTTCGAGGAGTTGGCCAAGGCCACCCTGGCCAGCCGGGGAGTGCCCGATCTTCCCATGGTGATCTTCCCGCACCAGACCGAGGTGATGACCACCGAGGAGTTGCGGCCGTATGTGGAGTTGGCGGTCGACCATGAGATCGTCCCTCTCATCGAAGCGGTCCGGGAACCCTTGGCCTGAGCGGCCGGAGGACGTCGACTAGATGGAACTGTTGTCCCGGGAGCTTGACTGTCCGACCGATCTGGGCCTGGATGCAATCCAGAACTGGTTCCACCAAGAGGACCTCTCCGACGGACTGCCGATCATACCGCCCACGCCGGGGCGGGTGGCCGCCATGGTGGCCGGGAGTGGACGCGACCCGGCCGAGGAGATCGGGATCATCGACCCCAAGCGGGGGGTGGCGACGGTGGAGAAGCTAGCAATCAACGCGGTGATGGCCGGATGCCTTCCCTCGTACATGCCGGTGATCATGGCCGCCGTCTCGGCCATGTGCGAACCCATCTTCAACCTGCACGCCATCCAATCCACCACCAACCCGGCCACGCCGCTGGTGGTGGTGAACGGGCCGATCCGCCGGGAACTCTCGATGAACACCGACCGCAACTTGCTCGGTCCCGGCAACCGGGCCAACGCCACGATCGGCCGGGCCCTGCGGCTGGCCATGCGTAACCTGGGGGGCGCATACATCGGGGTGGACCAGGCCACTCACGGAAGCCCGGCGAAGTACTCCTTGGTTGTCCCCGAGGACGAGGAGTCGAGTCCCTGGGAGCCGTTGCATGTCCAGTTGGGGTACCGGTCGGATGACTCCACCGTCTCGGTGGCGGGCATCGAGTCGGTGATCAACTCCACCGCGGTGTGGTGGACGCCCGACTCCCTGGCCAAGATGTTGGCCAAGACCCTTCGTTCCACCGCCACCAGCCAGTTCTTCTCCCGGGGAACGTTGACCTTGTTGATGAGCCCTGCCCACGCCGGGGTGTTTGCCCGGGACGGGTGGAGCAAGAAGCGCCTGCGCGAGCACCTGTGGGAGATGGGGAAGGTCCCGCTGTCCGACTACCCGCCGGAAGGCAACATCCCGCAGGGAGATTGGACGGTGGATGAAGACCGCGTATTGATTTGTGAGACGCCCGACGATCTGCGGATCGTGGTTGGAGGCGGCACCGAGGGCAACGCTTCCCACTCGGTGTTTTTCTCCGGATTCTGCCTTTCCAAGGGCGTGACCAGGACGATCGAGTGACCGGGAAACTGCTGGATCATCTTCGTTCCGAGGTGGATCCTCGAGTGGACGGCTGGGAGGAGGCTGGCCATGTTCCGCCCGAAGCGCTGTGGGAGGTGGGGCGCCGCTTCGGGCTGCTGGGGATGATGACACCTGCCGAGCGGGGCGGGCAGCCTCGGCCGTGGGTGGAGATCGTGGCGGTGGCCGGCGCTCTGGGCCGTGTGTATCGACCCTTCGGTTTCCTGCTCACCAACGCGTTGATCGCCGGGTATCTGGCGGACGTCGCCAACGACCTGCAGTGGACTAGGCGCGGGCTTCCCATCGCGGAGGGTCGGGCGGTATCGGTGTTGGCCCTGAACGAGCCGGACACCGGTAACGACCTGGCGGCCCTTGCGACCATTGCCGAAAAGTGTGATGACGGTTTCCGGCTGACCGGGACCAAGACCTACATTCCCAACGCCGACCAGGTCGACTTCCTGCTGGTGGCCGCCCGGGAGACTCCCGATGGGGCTCCGTCGATCTACGCGGTCGATCCGGGCGCTAGGGGATGCAGGGTGCGCAGAATGGGGCCGACTATGGCGCTGCGAGGGGTCCATTTGTGCGAGGTCGAGTTTGACGGGTGCCTGGTGGCCCCCGAGGACCGGATGGGGGAGATGAGAGACCTGTGGCCCCATCTGGGTAGGAGTCGATTGCTCACGGCCGGGCTGGCATTGGGATGTGCCACCGAGGCCTTGGAGTTGGCTCTCGACCACACCGCCCGGACCCGCCGGTTCGGAAAGCCCCTCAACCACCAGGGTGCGGTGCAGCAACGCCTGGCCGGGATGGGATTGGCGGTGGAGACCGGCCGGATCTATCTTGATCACGCCGCTTCGAGGGTGGACGCGGGCGAACGGGCTTCGCTCCAGATCTCGACGGCCAAGGTGTATGTCACCGATCTGGCAATGAGTGTTACGACCTCGGCCACCCAGCTCATGGGAGGACGGGGATACCTCACCTCCGGCAAGGTGGAGAGGCTGATGAGGGAGGCGAAACTCAACCAGATCGTCGACGGGGCAAACGAGATCCACCGCACCCTGATCGCCAGGGAGTTGTCGGATCGATACTTAGAAAAGGGAGAAAAATGAGGGAGCAAGTCTCATCGGTGGCCGTGATAACCGGCGGTGCCAGCGGCATCGGCTGGAAGACCGCCGAGGTGCTGTTGGAACGCCACCCGGATGTGGCCTGCGCACTGGTTGACCTTTACGAAGCCCAGTCCGCAGAGTTGATCGAACGCTTCGGTGAGGACCGGGTCCGCTTCGTGCAGTGCGATGTAACCGATCCCTCGGCAGTGAACGCCGCCGCCGCCGAGATCGAGAGGTGGAACAGCCCGATCAGGATGCTGGTCACCTGCGCGGGAATCCAGATCGTGGGAGACAGCTTCGAGTTGGCGGTCGAGCATTGGCAGAAGGTAACGGCGGTGCACCTGAACGGGACTTTCTACTGGTGCCAAGCGGCGGGGAGGGCCATGAGGGATGGGGGTGGAGGAGCGATCGTCACCGTGGGTTCGATAGCACAGGACTTCGGGTTTCCCGGACGGGCCGCCTACACCACGTCGAAGGCGGGGATCGGGGGGCTCACCAGGGTGCTGGCCGTGGAATGGGCCCCGGCAGGGATCAGGGCCAACCAGGTGATCCCAGGCATGGTGGAGACCCCGCTCTTCCAGCGGGCGGCCGTCCAGGGAATTGTTGACGCCGAAGCGGCCGCTGCCGAGCATGCCCTGGGACGGCTGGGAGCCACCGGGGAGTTGGCCGAGGCCATCGTGTTCTTGTTGTCGGAACAAGCAAGTTTCATCACCGGGGAACTGGTGCATGTGGACGGGGGCTTCCGGGCCCGGCGTCTCGAGTAGAAGGAGCGCACGCAAAACATGGCAAACGACAAGATCAACTGGGACAGAGTCAACGCATACATGGAGCGGAGCAAGACCCGCGCGGTGCTGAAGCCCTACGGGATGCCCGACATCACCAATCCCTTCACCTCCGCATACGCCGATGTGGACGTGGCGCCGCGGTGGCCGATTTCCGAGGAGGTGGCCATCTCGGTTGCGCTGACGGGTGGGTTCTTCATGACCCGCCACAACCCCGCCCAGCCCATCACCGAACAGGAGATCACCGAAGCTGGGAGGGCGTGCATGCGAGCCGGCGCTTCCGCGCTGCACATACACGTGCGCAACGAGATGGAGTTGTCCATCCTGGACCTGGCCCGATTCGTCACCATCATCGAACCGCTTCGCGACGAGTTCGAGGATCTGTATGTGTCGGCGGGAGAAGTGGCGATCGGTCCCGACGACTGGAACGAGATGATCAAGATCAGCAACTCGGGCCTGATCACCGGATCGCCGGTCAACACCACCGCCACCTTCTGCGGCGACACCCTGTTCGCAAAGCCCCCCGCGGTGGTGATCGAGAAGACCCGCATCCTGATGGAAGCGGGAGTAAAGCCCGAGATCGCCGTCTACACCGACGCCGACGTGGACAACGCCCGCCGGTACCTGATCGAATCGGGCCTGCTGGAAGAACCCCTCTACTGGGTGGTGCTACCGGCGCTTCCCGGTGGCAGCCCCATGCACAACCCCCGCCAGATGATCCAGGGCCTCACCCGCATTGTTGACTCCATCTTCGACATCAACCCCGACTCGATCGTCTCGGTGTGCGCGGCCGGCCGCCCCTCCGTCTACCTGGTCACCCTGGCCATGCTGATGGGCCTCCACGTCCGCCTGGGAATGGAGGACACCGTCTGGCGCTACCCCCACCGCGACGAGTTGATCCCCTCCAACCTGCAGCAACTGCAAGCCGTGACAGCCATAGCCGAAAACCTCGGCCGCCACCCCATGTCCGGTGCCCGCTACCGGGAATTGCTGGGAGTAGGTTGAGGAAAGGTATCTCGGCTACACCAGACCAACTTGGGTGTTCCGGGGTTTCTGATCCCATGCTCCTGGTTTCCTTTGGAGGGTTGGCTGGAGGATCTGGCATCCATCATCGGTAGGCGTCCCTTCTTGGGGTGATCGTGAGCACGACTACCTCCCCCTCAACCAGGGTGTAGATGATGCGGTGAGAGCGTCCTAGGCGGGCAGAACGCTTGCCTTGTAGAGGTCCGAGGAGCTTTTTTCCCAGATGAGGCTGCTTGTCTAAACGTCTTATTGTCTCCTGAGCCTTGTCCGAAAGCACGGGGGGTAGCTTGTGGAGGTCCTTTCGTGCCCGATTGGTCAGCCTCGGCATGGAGTCGGGCTGGTCACAGGTCGACTAGGTTCCCCGCAGAGAGATCATCCTCGGCTTCAGCCAGGGCCCTCATGGTTTCGGAGTCGGCGAGGATGTTGAGTGTTTCGATCAGGGACTGGTAGTCCTCGTAACCCATGACCACTGCAGCTGGGCGTCCGTGTCTGGTGATCACGAGTTCGGATCCGGTGGTTGCCACTTCGTCCACTATCTCGCTAAGACGATTGCGAGCTTCAGTAAGCGGGGTCGGTGTCATGGGTGGTCTCCCTACTCCCTAGAGTGAGTGTTACAAAAAGTGTACATACTTAAAGGCAGATTGTCAACTGCAGATTTGGTCATGATCTGACTGAACCAGGGTGATCGAAGATGGCTGCCACTCTTTAGTCGTAGCCGATACACATGGTAACGATGCCGCGGCGGAGCGCAGTTGCTGTGCTGTGCACGTTTAAGTTCACGGCCAGCGTCTAAGTATTCATCCTGCTTTATGTTTGAGGCATGAGCTGTCATCCGACAAGGGCTTGGGATTACCCTATAGGTTGCCGTTAAGGGGACACGTCGTTACGCGGTCTTATGGCTGCCGGTGAGGCGAGTAGCGTGAGGATGGGTAGGCGTGACGAGCGGATCAGGGGCGTTCGAAGATGGCTGCCATTCCCTGGCCTCCGCCGATGCACATTGTGACGATGCCGCGGCGGCCGCCGATACGCTCCAGGGCTCGCATCAGCTTGATGGTGAGGATCGCTCCTGTGGCTCCGACCGGGTGACCCAGGGCGATGGCGCCGCCGTCGACGTTGGTCTTCTCGGGGTCGAGGCCGGCGTCGCGGATCACAGCCACTGCCTGGGCGGCGAATGCCTCGTTGAGTTCGATGAGGTCGATGTCGTCCAGGGTAAGGCCGGCTTTCTCGAGCACCTTGGGGACGGCCAGTGCCGGGGCGTAGCCCATCACTTCGGGATCGATGCCACTGACTGCCCAGGCCACCAGGCGCAGGAGGGGTTCGGCGCCCCGGGCCTCGGCCGTCTTCTGGCTCATCAGGACCACCGAGGCAGCGCCGTCGTTGATTCCCGATGAGTTCCCGGCGGTCACCGACCCGCCTTTCTTGAACACCGGACGTAGCCTCGCCAGGCGCTCAACGGTGGTGTTCGGTCTGGGGTGTTCATCGACCAGGAAAGGGGTGTCCTTGGGCCGGTCCACTCCCACGATGTCTTCCTCGAAGAGGCCATCTTTGATTGCGATTGCTGCTCGGCGCTGGCTCTCGGCTGCGAACCTATCCTGCTCTTCGCGGCTTACTTTGTAGCGTTCGGCCACCTTCTCAGCGGTAGCGCCCATCGGATACCCGCCGAAGGGATCGCTCACCAATGACAGGGTGCCGTCGATGACCTTCCGAGGGCCTAACTTCCAACCGTCGCGGGCCTGATAGTCCAGGAAAGGCTGGCTGCTCATATTCTCGTCGCCCCCGGCAACCACGATGTCAGCCGAGCCAAGCATGACCTGCTGGGCGCCGGTGATGATCGCCTGAAGGCCTGACGAGCACAGGCGATTGACGTTCATGGCAGTGGTGTGGGAAGAAAGACCCGCCTCCAGCGCGCAACGGCGGGCGTTGTAGGCGTCGGGACCCACCTGGCCGATCTGGCCCATGACCACCTCATCCACCTCTTCGGGCTCCACACCGGCACGACTTAGAGATTCCTTGATTGTTATGGCGCCGAGCTTGTAGGCGTCGATGCCGCTCAGCGACCCTCCGTAAGTTCCTATGGCGGTCCGGGCCGCCCCGACCACCACCACAGGGTCTATGTCAACAGCCATGTCGCATCCTTTTAGCCCTCGTCACTTTAGGGTCCCGATGTCGGATCAGCGTTGATACTACTAGTCCTGCTCAACGGTGTGACTAGGGCAATGGGGAAAGTGAGCCGGGCGGGTTCCAGCGGCTATTTGGTGCCGAAGATCCGGTCGCCCGCGTCGCCAAAGCCGGGCACTATGTACCCCGAGGGGTCCAGGCTTTCGTCTATCGCCGCGCAATAGATCGGGACGTCGGGGTGGTACTTGTGGAGGTAGTCCACTCCCTCTGGGGCGGCTATCAGACAAATGAAGACTAACTCTTTTGGGTTCGTTCCCTTGACTCGGGTGATTGCCGCTTCCGCTGAGTGACCGGTGGCCAGCATGGGGTCCACCACCAGCGCGGTGCGATCCGACATGTTCCGGGGCGCCTTGAAGTAGTACTCCACCGTCATCTGGGTCTTCCGGTCCCGGTACAGCCCGATGTGTCCCATCCGCGCCGAGGGGATTGCGTCTATGATGCCGTCGGCGATGGCGGTGCCGGCACGCAGGATGGAGATAACCACCAGCTTTTTTCCGTCCAGGAGCGGCGCGGACATTGCCTTGAGGGGAGTGTTGATCCGGGTGAACGTTACGGGGTGGTGGCGAGTCACCTCGTAGGCCAGAAGGCCCGAGATCTCTGAAGCCAGTCTGCGGAAAGCGCTGGAACTCGTTTCACGCTTTCTCATCAGGGTCAGCTTGTGCTGGACCAGGGGATGATCGATCACGTGGACCTGGGTACTGAGCGTCTGGGAGGTCATGCTCAGAAGATAGTCCCGTTGCTGAGCACCCTAACTGGCGGTCTGCTGTCGGGTCGGGCCGCGGCGGCCAGTTGTCTTCCGGCTGCCCATGTTCCGCCCTCGAGAATCTGGGCCATGGAGAGTGTTGCGCCCAACTCCCTCCGAACCATCTCGGCCAGCCGGCTGAGCAGGGCCACGGTGAGGGCGCGCCACTCCACCACCAGGGACGAAGAGACCGGATGGCTGGTGGTTTGCCACCCGGGAGTCACGGGGGTCAGGACACCCCCGTCGATGAGCAATCCCCCGTTCCGGTACTCGGCGAGAGGGGTCAGCCGGTCCACCTCGGTGACGGCGATTCCGGCGGTGTGCAGGGGCTCTATCAAGGAATAGGCCAGCCACTGGGTGAGCTTGTGAAAGGGCACCAACCCCAGTGGGGGATATGGCCAGACATCCCCCAGGTATTGGCCGTTCCGCATGGTGGAATCGGGCCACAGAGGCGACAGTTGTTCCAAGAGAATCCCCAACAGGGTTACCGCCGACAGGCGCCCTTCCGAAGGAGCATGGGCGGCGAGTAGATCGTAAAGACCTCCCACCCGTCGGCCCGGCCATCCGGATGACACCCTTCCCAGGGATCGCAGCAGCGCGGCCCGGTCTTCCGTACCCACCAGAGGGTTGTCCTCCCGCACCTGAAAGGCTTCGGCCAACGCCCCGGCACCGAGGCCCGAGAGCGCTTCGGAGTCCGCGCGGGGAAGACCGCGGTTGGAGAACACACCCCTCTCCCAAGCCCGGAAGCTGGCCACCGCCAACCCTTCGGATCTGCCCAACTCCCCAGGTATCCGTGTATCGACGTAACGCCACCGAGGCCCGCTCCCGGCATCCAGCAACACCGAGACCACGATGAGTTCCACGTCGGATCTGGCTGCCTCATCCTGATTGGCGGGACGGGGGCGCGTCTCCCAGAGATCGATGTCGCCCACCCGGAAGTGAAGACGGCGTCCGTGCATCGGCACAGCCAGGTCCGGGTACCGGGTCCTGGTCAACGCGCCGACCATCCGGCCCAGATCCGGGAGCCTGTCCAGGTCGATCTCCCATCTCTCCAGCCTGCCTTGAGTAGCGAGGGCGAGCATCCTCTCGGATTGGCGCCTGATGGTGTCGGGATGGCGGAGCCGAGCCACGTCGGAGAGGGTCAAAGAAGGGGGCGTCCCTTGGTTTCGGCCAGCTCTCCGGTGGTGGGAACGGAGCCGTCGGTGAAGTAGCCGGCCGCCACCTTGGCGTCCAACTCCACCCAGGCGTCGGCAGGCACCAACTCCGGTGGAAGGGAGAGCCGTTCGCCCACCTCTATGCCCGAGCCGGTGATCGCCCCGTACTTGTCGTCGGACATGGACACCAGCTTGTCGATCCGCGAGATGCCCAGCCAGTGCAATGAATCGGGCATCAGTAACTGGTGACGGGCATCCTGCACCCCCGCCACGCATTCGGTCCGCTCGAAGTAGGCGTCGGCGCGATCCCCGCCCTCTTGGCGCTTGCGGGCGTTGTACACCAGGAATTTGGTGACCTCGCCCAGCGCCCGGCCCTCCTTCCGGTTGTAGACGATGATCCCGGCTCCTCCTTGTGAAGCGGTCTGGATGCAGACCTCGATGCCGTGCACCAGATAGGGTCGGCAGGTGCAGATGTCCGATCCGAACACATCCGAACCGTTGCACTCGTCATGGACGCGGGCCGCCAGGGTCTTGTCGGGATGGGCCAGGTTGGCCGGATCGCCGAATATGTATATGGTCTGGCCCCCGATGGGCGGCAGGAAGACCTCCAGGTCCGACCGGGTCACCAACTCTGGGTACATTCCGCCGGTCTCCTCGAAGAGAACCCGCCGCAGGTCGCGTTCGGGGACGTCGAGCCTCTCCGCCACGCTGGGAAGGTGCCACACCGGCTCGACGGCTGCCTTGGTGACCCGACACGAGCCGTCGGGCAGGCAGAGGGACCCGTCGGGGACGATCCGGCCCTCTTCTATGGCGTCCTCCAGCTCGGGTATGAAGATGTGAGCCGTGGTCACGGCAATGGTAGGACGGATGTCGTAGCCCTCGGCCAGCAGACTTGAGAAGGACTCTGCGGTCATGGCACCCCAAGGGTCCAGGGAGACGATCTTTCCAGGCTGTCGCCAAGCGGGATGCGGCCCGATCCGATGGGTGGGTGCGGTGTCGGTCAGGTCGGCCCGGTAGTCGCGGTCCAGCTTCCCCTGGGCGATGGAGACCGCCCGGTAGACGGCGTAGGAGCCGCCGTGGGTTCCCACTACGTTGCGGTGATCGGGGTTGCTCAGAGTGGCGATGATCGGACCCCGGGCGGTTGCCGTGGAGGCTCCCCATCGGATGAGGGGAGGTTGGGGTCCGTGACTGTCGATGTGAGAAGTTAGGCGGATATGCCGGGTCCTCATCGAATGACAGTTTACTATGAATGGAAAGCATGCCATGAGGAAGAGGGCATGCCTATTCCACCGCTCTGGCTTCTCCTGCTTAGAGAGTTAAGGGAGTCAGGGGCTAGATACGTACGGTTCCCCGGAGAGGAGGAAACTATGGAACTCAATACCCAACGCAAAGTCGTATTGGGGGTTCAACACACGATTGCCATGTTCGGCGCCACCGTGCTGGTGCCGCTTCTGACCGGACTGGACGCATCGGTAGCCCTCTTGGCGGCAGGCATAGGAACCCTGATATTCCATCTGCTCACCAGGCTGATGGTCCCCGTGTTCCTGGGCTCGTCATTCGCCTTCATCCCACCGATCGTCGCCAGCCTCAACGACGAGGGTTTCTCCATGTCGGCCACCGTGGGAGGCATCGCGGCCGCCGGTGTCGTCTACGCCATCGTATCTGTGATAGTCCGGTTCATCGGATCGGACAAGATCAAGAGGCTGGTTCCGCCGGTGGTCGCCGGGCCGGTGATCATAATCATCGGAATCACCCTGGCGCCGGTGGCGGTCGACATGTCCAACGCAAACTGGTGGCTGGCCATTCTCACGCTGCTGGTGACCGTAGCCGCGGCCATCTTCATGAAGGGCCTCTGGAAGATGCTGCCCATCCTCTCCGGCGCAGTGGTCGGTTACGTGGTGGGCGCCATCGCCGGGGAAGTGGACTTCGACGGAATCGCGGATGCAGACTGGTTCGGCCTGCCCGACTTCACCTTCGCCACCTTCGAGTGGGGCGCCATCGTCCTGATCGCACCCGTGGCGTTCGTCACCATGATCGAGCACGTCGGGGACATCATCACCAACGGTCGGGTGGTCGGAAAGGACTTCTTCGAAGAGCCGGGCCTGGACCGCACGCTCATGGGTGACGGAGCGGCCACCTTCCTGGCCGGGCTGGTCGGCGGTCCCGCCAACACCACCTACTCGGAGAACACCGGGGTTCTGGCGGTGACCAGGGTCTATGACCCGGCTGTCCTTCGCATCGGGGCGGTCGTGGCCATCATTCTGGGGATCATCCCGAAGGTGGCGGCGGTCCTGCAATCCATTCCCCTCTCCGTGCTGGGAGGCCTGTCCATCGTCCTGTTCGGCATGATCGCCGCAGTGGGCCTCCGCACCCTGGTGGAGAGCCAGGTGGAGATGCACAAGAGCCGCAACCTGATCGTGGTGGCGGTGATCCTGGTGCTGGGTCTGGGGACTTCGGGTCTCGAGAACCTCCAGATCGGCGGAGTCGCCATCTCCGGCCTGGCATTGGCCGCGGTGGTGGGCGTGGTGCTCAACCTGATACTTCCCGCCGACGACTCCTGAGTTAGACAAAACCTGGGAGAGGAACCCTTCGCTCCCTGATGAGATGTCAGGGAGCGAAGGTCTTTAAAGGTCCGATCCGCAGTATCGGCACTTCACTGCTTCGGTCCTGATCAACGCGGCGCAGTATGGGCACTTCTGGTACGCGCCGCTTTGCGCGGTCAATGCCAATCATGGGCGGCGGGCATCGAGACCGGGACGTCGACCGCTTCCAGTGCCGAGACGATCACCGACGTGGTGCCGTCCCATCGGGAGATCACGCCCCGCACCAGGATCACCTGGCTCCGGAGTTGCTTCTTGTAGCGGGCGAAGACGTCCGGCCAGATGATCACCTGCACGTCCCCGGTCTCGTCCTCGATGGTCACGAACACCGTGCCGCCTATCCCGCGGGGGTGCTGTCGGGCGATGGGCCAGCCCGCCACCAGCACCTCTTCGGTTTCGGCGCGGTTCTCCACCTCGGCGGTGGTCAGCACCTCCTCGTCCAGCGTCTCCCGGAGGAACTCCATGAGGTGGCCACCCGGATGGATGCCCAGGACCTGGTAGTGGCTCGCCATCCTCTCGTAGTCGGTGAAGTCGGCCAGGTCGGGCTTTCTTCCTCCCCGGGACGTGTCCAGGACGGTCTGTCCGTTTCGGGAGGGACGGACCGACAGCCCCGCGTCCCAGAGGGCGGTGCGTCGATTGGGAGAGAGGTCGTCCAGTGCGCCCGCCATCACCAGAGAGACCACGGCCTGGGGCTTCAAGCCGGTGCGTCGGATCAGGTCCCCGGCGCCGCCATAGAGGCCGCAGCGCTTCCGCTCTTCGACGATCGTCTTCCCGGACCGGTCTCCCACGTCCTTGACGATTCCCAGGCCCAGCCGCACGGCGCTCTCTTCGGGTACGCACTTGACGCCGCTCCGGTTGACACAGGGGTTGAGGAACGGCACGCCGAATGTCTTGGCGTCCTGTTTGAGGGTCTCCAGCGGGTAGAACCCCATGGGCTGGTTGTTGATGAGGGTTGTGAAGAACTCCAGGGGGTGATAGCGCTTGAGCCAGGCCACCTGGTAGGCGGTGACCGCGAAGGCGTGGCTGTGGGATTCGGGGAACATGTAGTGGCCGTTGATCTTGGAGAAGATCTTCCGCGCAGCTCGTTCCGGGACGCCCCGCCTCCGGGTGCCTTGGAGGAAATCTTTCCAGTGCATGGCTATCAGGTGCTGGTTGTTGGAACGGGCGAAGGACCTTCGTATCTCATCGGCCTGGGCGGCGGTCATCCCCGCTACGTCCATGATCAACTGGACCACCTGTTCCTGCCAGACGATGACCCCGTATCCCCGTTCCAGAGCGCCCCTCTCCAAGGGGTGGTCGTAGTCCCAGGAGGCGCCGTGGCGGTATCTCTCCAGGAACAGCGAGACCGCGCTTCCCTGCACGCCCACGCCCGGGCGGATCA
>JAAXHN010000099.1:0-443 GCA_012270885.1 Acidimicrobiia bacterium
ATGACCGTGGAGGTCTTCCCGTCGTCGCAGATCGGTTCCGAGCGTGAGTTGGTTGAAGGCGCCCAGTTGGGTTCCATCGACGCCGGTGTGGTGTTCGCCGGGCTCCTGGAGAGCTTCGTTCCCGAGATGGGAGTGGTGAACCTGCCGTTCCTGTTCGACGGTCAGGACCACGTTGACGCGGTGTTCGACGGTCCGGTGGGACGTGAACTTCTCGGCTTGGCTGAGGAAGTGGGTATCAAGGCCCTGGCTATCGGCCAGTTCGGTCTGCGCTCGATGATGAACAGCCAGCGTCCGATCGTCACACCCGACGATGCGGCGGGCCTGAAGTTCCGGGTTCCCGAGTCTGACATCTATATCCGTACCTATGAGTTGGTAGGCGCCAATCCGGTGCCGTTGCCGGGTCCGGAGATCTTTACTTCGTTGCAGAACGGGGTTGTCGATGG
>JAAXHN010000099.1:591-3541 GCA_012270885.1 Acidimicrobiia bacterium
TACCTCGCGGAACTGCAGAACCAGGGCTGGGAGGTCAACGACGTAGACAAGGACGCCTTCCGCACCGCGGTGGGGGGTGTCTATGACGAACGGCCTGAGTTGGCCGAGTGGGCGGACCGCATTCGTGCGGCTGCTCCGTGAGCTCGGTAGCCGGATTAATTAGCAAAGGCAGTCGGAGCACCATCTCGGTGCTCCGACTGCTCCTAGCCGTGCTGCTGGGCGGCCTGTCGCTACTGATGTTCGTGCAGGTCGTGATGCGGTACGTATTCAACTCTTCGATCGTTTGGTCCGAGGAGGTGCCCAGGATCATGCTCATCTGGTTGGTGTTCGTGGGGCTGGCCACCACCATGAAGGGCAAGCACCTGATCATCGACGTCGTGCGGGAACGCCGCTGGATAGCGGTGGTCTCCATCGTCTTCAAATGGGCCATGCTGATCTTCTTCGTTTACTACGGGACAGTTCTGGCCACCAAGGTTTCGGGCCAGACCATGCCGATCACCAAGATCTCCCGCTCTTGGCAGTACGTCGCCGCTCCGGTGGGCGCCGCCCTGGCGCTGATCCTGGGAGTGGACGAGATCGTCGATATGTTCCGGTCCTCCGATTCCGAAGAGCCGTCCTCCCCGGCGGCTTCCGAGGCCTGAGCCATGCTGCTGTTGGCGGTGTTCGGGACGCTGTTTTTGTTGCTGCTGTTGCGGGTGCCGATCTTCGCCGCGCTGGGAGGCGCCACCATCGTGGGCGTGCTGCTCCACCCTTCGGCCTCCCTCATCGACGTGGTGCGCAACTCCATCAACGGGATCGACTCGTTGGTGCTGTTCGCAGCTCCCCTGTTCGTGCTGGCCGGCAATCTCATCCTGGCGGGAGGCGTTTCCCGGCGCCTGATCGGCTGGGTGGACCTCCTGTTCGGCTTCAGCCGGCTCCGGCTGGCGTATGTGAACGTGTTCGGATCCATGTTCTTCGGGGGGATCTCCGGTTCGGCCACCGCCGACTCCGCAGCCATCGGCTCGGTGCTGGTGCCGGAGATGAAGAAGGGCGGCTACCCCACTCCCTACGCGGCGGGGGTCACCGCCGCCTCAAGTTCGATAGGGATCATCGTCCCTCCCAGCGTGCCGATGATCCTGGCGGGGGCCGCCACCAGTGTCTCGATCACCAAGCTGTTCGTGGGAGGGTATGGCCCCGGAATACTGATCGCGGTCTCCCTGGCCACGGTGGCCTGGATAAGGCGCCCGCGTTCGGGCGTGAAGGCCGATCCCGAGAAGTTCAGCATCAA
This sequence comes from Acidimicrobiia bacterium, assembly GCA_012270885.1. Classification (GTDB taxonomy): domain Bacteria; phylum Actinomycetota; class Acidimicrobiia; order Spongiisociales; family ZC4RG35; genus Bin76. Next base: position 1,859 of record JAAXHN010000099.1, read on the forward strand.
GCGCATGGGCATAACTACCTACAAGGCGTTGCCCGCCCTGGTCTTCCCGGTGGTGATCATGGGAGGGATACTGGCCGGGGTGTTCACGGCCACCGAAGCGGCGGCGGTGGCGGTGGTCTATTCGCTTCTGGTAGCCATCTTCATATACCGGGAGATGGGATGGCAGACCTTCTTCAATATTCTCAAAGAATCGGCCGAGTTCGCCGCGGTGTTGTTCATCATCGTCGCCACGGCCCAGGCTTTCGGGCGGTTCCTGACCCTGGCCAAGGTGCCCCAGCAGCTTACCGAGTTCATGCTGGGATTCTCAAGCACCCCGGCCGTGGTGATCTTGATGATGATCCTTCTTCTCCTGATCATCGGCACCTTCATGGAGACAGTCCCCATCGTGCTGGTGCTCTATCCCATCCTCGAACCGATCGCCACCTCACCCGAGGTGGGGATGGACCCCATCCACTACGGGGTCACCTTCATGGGCGCCATCGCGGTCGGCCTCCTCACTCCTCCCTATGGAGTTCTCCTGTTCGTCAACTCCAAGATCGCCGGGATCCCCTCTGCCGATCTGATCAGGGCCGTGCTGCCCTTCATCGCGGTGCTCATCGTCGACGTGCTGATCATCGCCTTCTTCCCACCCCTCACTCTGGGGCCGGTGAATTTCTTCTTCGGCTAGCTTTCCATGAAAGGTCCTTCCATGCCCAGAGACGATTTCCGCATCCTCTCCTTCGTGAACCACATCCCCGTCCATCCCCGGGTGGATGAATTCCTGGCTGAGACGGCCCGCCGGGGAGTGGATGCGGTGTGCTCGCAGGGCACGGGGATGGACTTCGGCCCCTACATGTTGGGGAGCGGCACCCAGTTCACCAGCGAGAACTTCCGGGAGAACGTCCGCCCCTACATGCGCTTCGCCAAGGAACAAGGCGTTCCTTTCGTGTTCTCGGTGGGGATCGCCGGAGGGCGCACCCAGTTGGACGAGTGCCTTGACCGGGTGGACGAGATCACCTCGGAGGAAGATCTGCCGCTCCGGATCGCGGTGATCGACGGAGAACTCGACCGGGAGATGCTGGCCGAGCGGATCAGAAGCGGGGCCAAGGCCCCCCGGGCGGTGGAGTCACCCCACCTCTCGGAGATGCTGACTCCCGAGGACGTCGAGGCGTCCGAGCACATAGTGGCGCAGATGGGACCCGAGCCGATCATGGCTGCCCTGGACGCCGGGGTGGACGGGGTGATCACCGGGCGGGCGCTCGACGTGGGGATCTACATGGCCCCTCCGCTGGCGGCCGGGTTCCCTCGCGGGTCCACCACCCACATGGCTAAGGTGCTGGAGTGCGCCGGCCTGGCGCTTCATCCCGGTGATCCCTCCGAGCCGATATACGGAGTGCTGGAATCCGACGCCATCACTGTCTACCCGCTGTCGGACACCCAGGCTGCCACGGCCCGGTCCATCGCCAGCCACTCCATGTACGAGCGCGACAACCCCTTCATGGAGAAGAACCCGGGAGGGTATCTCGACCTGACCGACGCCACATACGCCGAGGTTCCCGGTTCGGGGGTGCGTTCGGAGGGAGCGATCTGGGTTGACACTCCCTACACGATCAAGCTGGAAGGCGCCCGGCGGGAGGGATACCGCACGATTGCCGTTTTCGGCGTGCGGGAACCGGCTTTCATCGACTGCTTGGACTGGTTCCT
>JAAXHN010000100.1 GCA_012270885.1 Acidimicrobiia bacterium
TCCCTGGGAAGTACACCTAGGAAGGATCCGAGTTGGCTATAGAAATGGCGATCTGGAGAATGACCGATACGGGACCGCAGCGATTGCCGTCGTCGCCGCTCGATCTTGAGCAGCGGCTTGAGGACATGCTGGCCGAGGATCCTGGCATGACCGGGATCGACCTGCTGGTAGTCGGAAGACAGGTACGAACCACGTACGGCGGTCACATAGACCTCCTCGCACTCGATGCGGATGGGCGCGTCCATGTCCTCGAAACTCAAGCGCGATCGGACCCCTCGGGACGCTGTTGCTCAAACACTTGACTACGGATCTTGGGTGCGGGGCCTCGGCATCGAGGATCTGGAGCAGATCTTTTTCGACCACCATGATGGTGGGACCGGCCTCGGCGAGGCGTTCGCGGAGCAATTCGCCAGTCCCCTGCCGGACGTGGTAAATGCCGGTCAGCAGCTCACGATCATCGCCTCTGAGCTCGACCCTACGTCTGATCGCATCGTCGAGTTCCTGGCCGAGTCCTATGGCGTGCCCATCAACGCGGTCTTCTTCCGTTATTTCAGCGACCAAGGCCGTGATTACCTGGCTCGGACGTGGCTGATCGATCCTGACAGGATCGAAGGCCCGGTCGGAGGGCCCAAGACCCCGCGGTGGAACGGTCGGGACTTCTACGCCGTGCTGGGCAGAGCCGGAGAGACTCACCGCTGGGAGTTGGCGAGCAAGTATGGACTCCTCAACGCCGGCGGCGGATCGTGGTACTGGAAGCCCCTCCGGAACCTCCGGCGGGGACACCGCGTGTTCGCTTATGTGGGCGGCGCCGGCTATGTCGGTATAGGGCTGGTCACCGGCAAGATGATCCCCGCCCGCGAGGCCACGGTGGAGGTCAACGGCCATCTCCAACCTCTCCTCGATCAACCTGAGCCAAGAGCCGGTTGGTGGGAGGACGCGGCTTCACAAGACCCGGAAGCCACCGAGATGGTCGTGCCGGTCAAATGGCTCGGCACACGGTCCCTGGAAGATGCGGTTTGGGGGAAAGGACTCTTCGCCTCACAACTCTCAGCATGCAAACTGCGCGACGAGAACACCATAAGGACGGTCGCATCGGCGTTCGGGCTCGACTCCGGGATTGACTGATGTGAAGAGTGAAGGCAGCCACAGACGGGTCTGCGGACAAGCCCGGACCGGGGCTGGGCGGTTGGGCGTGGGTCACCGGCGAAGGAACTTGGGCGTGGGGGAACTGTCCACAAACGGACAACATCCAGATGGAGTTGACTGCTGTGCTGAAGTTGCTCTACTCCCACCCTGACAGGCCGTTGCTGATCCACGCGGAGGCCCCTGTGATAAACACCTTCACTGATTGGATCCACCGGTGGCGAAAGAACGGCATGCGAAGAGCCAACGGCCGGAAACCCAAGAACCTCGACCTGATAAAACGGATCGATGAACTCCTGGCCGGGAGAGAAGACATCGAGTGGAAACTGGTAAGGGCCCGCGGCGGTTGTCTCCTCAACGACAGCGCTGACCGGCTGGCCGGTTTTGCGCGATCTCAAGCCAGACTCGGACATTGGCGCTGATCTACGGCACTCCCCGGATTCTGGGGTCGGCCTCCGTGGCGGGGGTGTAAACGGGGCCTGACACGGATTTGATCAGGCGCCGTGGTCTGGCTAGCCCGTCTTGTATAGCACAAATCTTGGCTAACCGTCCGAAAGCGCGGTCTCCGACTCAGATGTCCAGGTGGAGCCGGAGAGCCTCGTCCAGTTGGCCCATGAGATCAAGCGGCATGTGACCGATCAGGTTGCCCACCCTTTCGACAGCGACCGATCTAACCTGCTCGGCCTGTGCCTTGGAATCGCGGTTGAGTCCCGTCTCGGAAGCTCCCAACAGGACCTGGAAGGAGTAAACCCGTTCCGTGTTCGACGTGATAGGAACCACGGTGACGACCCCACGTCCAAGCCGTGCCGCAGTCGTGTTGGCACCATCGTTGCTGACGATCACGGCCGGCCGGATCCGGGCCGCCTCGACCCCGACGACGCTGCCAAGATTCACGACGCGGATTTCTCCACGACGCATTAACGGCTACACCCCATCGGCAACTGTGGCATCCCACTCCTCGCCGTGGCCGTGGTCGGCCCACTCATCAAACGCCGCCGCGTAGTCTGATGACAACTCGGACACGCGGAGAAGCCCTACAGCTCGCCGCACCGCGGCCGAACGGGATGCTTGGTGCACACGCGCATAGCTGTCGAGAAACGCGAGATCTTCGCTGGACAGACTGATACTGATCTTCATACCCATGATCCTACCAATAGTAGGAATCTGAGCAAGAAGACTTCCACATAACATTCATCGGACGGGATTAACGGAGACCCGCATGCCGTCAAGCCGGCCCTCCCTTATCTGATTCACTTATTTGCATCTCTCCCCCATTTAAAACCCTTCCTCCCCAGTAGGACCGACAGGTTGAGGGTTAGCCTTTTTGGAAAGCGACGGAAGGAGTTGTAGTGAGTTTGTTCAAGAAGAAGGCAGCGATTGGTGTTTCATTGCTCTTGGTTCTGTCGCTGTTGGCGGCGGCCTGCGGAGACGACGCCGAGGAGGCGCCTGCCACCACGGCTGCCGCTGCGGTAACGACCACCGCCGCCCCCGCCACGACGGCCGCGTCCGCCGATGAGGAGCCTGCGCCGGCAGACGACGACATGGACGACGAGGAGATGCCGGACGAAGAAGACGACATGGCCGATGACGACATGATGGAAGAGGACGCGGACGGTCCCAAACGCGGGGGCGACCTAATCTTCGCCCGCCACAGGGACAATACGACCCTTGACCCCGGAGCGGCGGTGGAGACCGATACCATCTATGTGCTCGATCACATCTTCGAGACCCTGTTCGCCACCAGCGCCGACGGGTCCTCGGTGGATCCGTGGCTCGCCAGCGCCTCCGAGGTTTCCGAGGACGGGAAGTCGTGGACCGTCACCCTGCGTGAAGGGGTGGAGTTCTCCAACGGTCAACCGATGACCTCGGCCGATGTGAAGTGGTCCATACAGCGGGCGATCGACGAAGCGGCGTTCGGCTTCCTGCTGTCCGCCATAGAGTCGATCGAGACTCCTGACGACATGACGGTGGTGTTCAACACCAGCTTCCCGTGGGCGCCGTTCCTCGCCGACCTCTCGGTGTGGGCGGCCGCCATCATGCCCGCCGACTACGCAGGCATGAGCGCCGAGAAGTTCTTCGAGAACCCGATCGGCACCGGTCCGTTCCTCTTCGACGAATGGGTCCCGGGAGAGTACATCCGGCTGGTTAGGAACGACAACTACTGGCAGGAGGGCAAGCCCTACGTGGACAGCGTCACCTGGACCCAGGTCCCGGACGACAACACCCGCGTGCTCCAGTTGGAGGGCGGCCAGGCGCACATCGTCCAGAACGTGCCGCTCAACGTGTTGGACTCCCTCAACGAGAAGGAGGGCATAACCGCCACCACCTTCCCGGCCACCACGGTCTACTGGGTGAGCTTCAACACCACCATCGAGCCGTTCAACGACCGCCACGTGCGGCGGGCGATCGCCCACGCCATCGACCAGGACGCCATAGCCAACGCCGCCCTGTTCGGCCACGGCGGACCGGCGTGCTCGGTGATCTCCCCGGCGGTGCCGTTCCACGATCCGGACACGCCCTGCCTGGAGTCCAACATGGACCTGGCGCGGGCCGAACTGGCCCAGTCGAGCGTGCCGGACGGCTTCGCGGCCGAGTACCTGGTGGGCGACCAGTCGCCGAACCTGCCGATCGTCGAGATCATCCAGGGCCAGCTTGCGCCGCTGGGTATCGACATCACGATCCGGACCATCGACCCGGGGCAGTTCTACTCCACCATCTTCGTGTTCGACTACGAGATAGCGTTCACCGGATGGACGATGGACATCCCCGACCCGGACCAGAAGATCTCCTTCATGTTCGACCCGGAACTCGGTGGAGGCGACTCCTACAGCACCGGTTACGACAACCCGGACATGATCGAGTTGGTGAGAGCCGGCCAGACGACTTTCGCTGACGCTGATCGAGCGCAGATCTACTCCGACATCCAGGCGCTAAACGCCGAAGAGGTGCCGTTCATCCCCTTGGTGGTGTTGGACGCGCCGTTCGCCTGGAGCGACAGCGTGAAGGGTCTGTGGGTCAACCCGGTCGGCAAGCGCCACCTGGAAGACGTTTGGCTCGACGAGTAAAGACAGTCCTGTAGCAGGCGGCTCGGGAGATGGCCCTCAGGTACTTCCTCCGCCGCCTGCTCAGGATGATCCCGGTGATCCTGGGGATGACGATCATCGTCTTCTTCATGATCCACTTGGTGCCCGGGGACCCGGCGCGCACGCTCCTGGGACCCCGGGCGCCCGCCGAGGCGATCGAGGCGTTCAATCTGAGGTGGGGGTTCGATCGTCCCCTGCATGAACAGTTCCTCTCGTTTCTGGGAGGCCTCTTCCAGGGGGACCTGGGGACCTCCATGAGCTACAACGTCCCCACAACCGAACTGGTATCGGGCCGGTTCACGCCCACCCTGTTGCTGCTGGGGATCTCGGCGCTTTTCGCCATGATCATCTCCCTGCCGCTGGCGGTGGTGGCCGCCCTCCGGGAGGAGCGGACTCCCGACCATGTGGTGCGGGTGATCCCGATGGTGGGCCTCGGCCTGCCGGCGTTCTGGGTAGGGATCCTCCTCTTGACATTCGTGGCCCTGCGGATTGACTGGCTACCGGTCGGCGGGTACGGCGCCACCTGGCCCGATCGCCTGATCGCCATGATCCTCCCGGGGTTGACAGTGGCGATCGGGATCGCTCCTTTCACCATCCGCAGCCTCCGGTCGTCTCTGATCGAGGTGATGGAGGCCGACTACATCGCCACCGCCCGCGCCAAGGGCCTGGGCGGAGTCCGGGTGCTGTGGGCCCATGGTCTTCGCAACGCGGTGATTCCCACCGTCACCGTGCTGGGAGTGAACCTGGGGTGGCTAGTGGGGAACACACTGATAGTGGAGAAGGTGTTCGCCCTCCCCGGTCTGGGCGCCCTGATGATCGACGCGGTCCTGGAACGCGACTTCGCGGTCGTCCAGGGAATGGCGTTGATATTCGGGCTGCTGGTGGTGCTGGTGAACCTCCTGGCCGACCTGGTGCGGGCGTCGCTCGACCCCAGGGTGCAGTTGTCATGACCGCGGTGGCGCGCTCGGAGTCCCCCAAAACCGCCCGGGGCCGCCGGTCGTATTCGCTATTGATCGGCGCCGGCCTGCTGGGGTTGATAGTTGTGCTCGCAATCCTGGCGCCCTGGATCACCCCCCACGATCCCCTCGCTCACAACCTGGAGTCGATCCTGGCGCCGCCCTCCTCGGACTACCTGCTGGGCACCGACCACCTGGGCCGGGACGTGTGGACTCGCCTTCTGTACGCGGCGCGGCTCGATCTCCTGATCGGGGTGGGGGCGGTGATCACTCCGTTCGTGACCGGGACGCTGCTGGGCGCGGTGGCCGGCTACTACGGCGGGCGGATCGACCTGGCGGTCTCCGCCGCCACCGACATGCTGTTCGCCTTCCCCTACTACGTTCTGATCATCGCCCTGGTGTTCTCCCTGGGTCCCGGAATCCCTTCCATCTTCATCGCCATGGCGATCGTCGCCTGGGTGTCCTATGCCCGGATAGTCCGGGGCGAGGTGCTGTCGGCCCGGGGTCAGCAGTACGTGATGGCGGCCAAGACCCTCGGGTACTCGGACCTGCGAATCATCGTCCGCCACATCCTCCCCAACGTGATCACCCAGCCGGTGACCTACGCCATGTCGGACATCGTGGTGATCATCGTAGGGGTGGTCACCCTCAGCTACCTGGGCCTGGGGGTCCCTCCCCCCACCCCCGACTGGGGGTCGATGATCGCCTCGGGACAGAGCTACCTCACCACCCAGTGGCAGTTGTCGACCATCCCCGGGATCGCGGTGGTAATCGTCGGATTGTCCTTCTCCCTGATCGGAGACGGGCTGACCCACAGGCTGCGTCCCGAATGAGCGGGCCGGTCCTTCAGGTCCGCGACCTGGTCGTGCGGCTCTCCTCGCCCCGGGGCGTAGTGCAGGCGGTGCGGGGCGTCTCCTTCGACGTCCAAGCCGGGCACACCCATGGCATTGTCGGCGAGTCGGGCAGCGGGAAGACCACCCTGCTGCGGTCCATCCTCGGGCTTCTGCCCGGGAACGCCACCGCCGCCGGGGCCATCTCGGTCTCCGGTCGCCAGGTCCCCCTGGCCGGGGGGCGGACCAAGGCGGTGGATGGGGTCAGCATCGTGTTCCAGGAGCCGATGACCGCCCTCAACCCGGTGGTGAGGGTGGGTCATCAGATTTCGGAGGCGCCCAGGCACAAACTGGGCCTGGGGCGAAGGGCCGCCCGGGACCGGGCCCTGGAACTCATGCGCCAGGTGGGGATCCCCGACCCGGTGCGTCGCTTCGACGCCTACCCGCACGAGCTTTCGGGAGGGCTGAGCCAACGGGTGCTGATCGCCATCGCCCTGTCGGCCGAACCCAAGATTATTCTCTGTGACGAGCCCACCACCGCCCTGGATGTCACCGTGCAGGACCAGATCCTCAAGCTGTTCAGCCGGATCTCGGAGGAGACCGGGGTGGCGATCGTGTATGTCACCCACGACCTGGCGGTGGTGGCCCAGACCTGTCGGACGGTGTCGGTGATGTACGCCGGGCAGTTCCTCGAGTCGGGGACCATCGACGCGGTGTTCGGACGGTCTCGCCACCCCTACACCCTGGGGCTCCTGGGGGCGGTGCCCGACGTCAGCCGCGGGCGGACCCCGTTGGTGGCCATACCGGGATCGCCGCCCGACCTGGTCAGTCCCGGCAAGGGCTGTCCGTTCCTGCCGAGATGCTCCTACGCACGGGAGGAGTGCTCCCGCGGGGTGTTCTCCCTACGGAGCCTCAACCACCACCAGTCGACGGCCTGCATTCGCTCCGATGCCCTGGCGGCCTCGGCGCCCACCGCGGAGGCGGAGGCATCGTGAGCACCGGGCCGATCCTCGAGGCGCGCGGCCTGGCCAAGACCTTTACTTCGAGGCGCTCGATGGGAGACGTGATCCTCCGGAGGCCCACCGAGGAGTTGCAGGCGCTGGAGGACGTGAGTTTCCAGGTGGTGCGGGGGGAGAGCCTGGGGATCGTCGGCGAATCGGGGTGCGGCAAGTCCACCCTGGCCCGGTGCCTGGTGGGCCTGTACCCGCCCACTTCGGGGCAGACCGTGTATGAGGGGGTGGAGTTCGAGGGGAAGCGGTCTTTCTCGGACCGCAAGAAGATCCAGATCGTGTTCCAGGACCCCTATTCGTCGCTCAACGCCCGGATGACTATCGGCCAGGCCCTGCGAGAGGTGCTTCGGGTGCACAAGGTGGTGGCCTCCGACCGGGTGGCGGCCCGGGCGGTGGAGTTGTTGGCACTGGTGGGCCTCGACGCCGACATCGCCAACGTGTACCCCCGCCAGTTGTCGGGAGGCCAGCGACAGCGGGTGAACATCGCCCGGGCCCTGGCGGTGGAGCCCGAGGTGCTGATCGCCGACGAGCCTGTCTCCGCACTGGACGTCTCCATCCAGGCCACGGTCCTGAACCTGCTGGCCTCCCTCCGGGAGCGGCTGGGGCTGACGCTGATCCTGATCGCCCACGACCTGAGCGTGGTGAGGTACCTGTGCGACCGGGTGGCGGTGATGTACATGGGCCGGATAGTGGAGATCGCCGCCACCGAGGAACTCTTCGAGGACCCCCGCCATCCCTACACCCGGGCGTTGCTGGCGGCCGCGCCCAGCCTGGCGAGAAAGAGCCGGGACGACGCCCGCTCTATCGGAGGGGACCCTCCCAGTCCATTCGACCTGCCGGAGGGATGCCCCTTCCATCCCCGCTGCCCGCTGGCCACCGACCACTGCGCCACAGTCCCTCCTCCCCTCGAGCTCGGACCTGGCGAGTCGGCGCATCAGGCAGCCTGCCACTACGCCTGGGCGCCGCCTGCCCCCAACCACATCCCGTTGACCCGAGGAGAGGAGAACCTCCGATGAGTGTGACCATTCTGCAAGCAAGACAGGTGTTGACCGGCGGGGACGATCCCCCCATTCACAACGGCGGGGTGCGGGTGAGGGGATCGAAGATCGTGGCGGTGGGGCGGGCCGATGACATCCGGGAGTCCGACGACGAGGTCCTGGACTTGGGTGAGGCCACGCTCCTTCCGGGGCTCATCGAGTGCCACGAGCACCTCTCGGGGCATGATCGCTATGCAATCGGTGATCCGAGCGTGGTGGAGCCAGCCATGATGTATGCACTGGTGGGCGTCTATCACACTCGCCGGCTGGTGAGAATCGGCGTCACGACCGCCCGGATCCCCGGGGCGCCGGGGCACATCGACATGATGATCCGCCGGGCCATCCGGGAGGGTTACCTCCTGGGTCCCAAGATGGTGTGCGCCGGGGAGTTGATCGTGATGACCGGAGGGCACGGCTCGATGTGGGGAGCGGAGGTGGACGGTCCCTGGGAAGCCAAGAAGGCCGCCCGCGCCCAGCTCAAGGCCGGCGCCGACTTCGTGAAGATCGTCGCCTCGGGAGGGGTGGGGATCACCCGGGAGGGAGAGCTTCCGTCACAGCCGGAGTTGTCGGTGGTGGAAATGGCCGCCGCGGCGGAGGCGGTGCATTCGGCCGACCGGCGCATCACCGCCCATGCCGACGGGGTTCCCGGAATCTCAAATGCCCTGGAGGCGGGGGTGGACTGCATCGAGCACGGGATCTACCTGAACGCCGACCATGCCAAGTTCATGGCCGACAACGGCGTTGCGTTGGTGCCCACCCTCTCCACCATGCAAGGCATCTACCACCACGGGATCGAGTACGGGATGCCCGAAACCTGGATCCCGATCGCCGAGGCGATCCTCGAACCCCACCTCGAGTCTTTCCGCCACGCCCTGGAGGCGGGGGTCCACTTCGGGGCCGGCACCGACGGGTTCGGCGACATCGTGGACGAGATGGTCATCTTCACCACCTTCGGGATCGACAACTACAGGGCCATCCAGTCGGCCACCCGGGACGCGGCGCTGGTTATCTCACCACGTCCCGACTTCGGCGTGCTGGAGGAGGGCAAGGCCGCCGACATCATCGCGGTGGATGGCGACCCGCTGGACGATCTGAATGTTCTCAGGTCGGTGGAGTTCGTGATGATCGACGGAGAGGTGCTGGTCTCCGGCGGTTCGGTAAGAGAGGAGTGAGAGAATGGATGTTGGATTTCCCGAGTTGTTCCAGGCCGCATTGGAATCGGTGCGGCGTTGCCAGGTCACGGCCGATGAACGGGTGGTCGTATACACCGATTCGGAGAAGAACCCGGCGATGGTCGAGGCCTGGTACGCCGCCGCCCTGGCCACCGGCGCCGACGTCACCCTGATCCGGGCCACCGCCCGGTTCCCCGAGACCGATCCGCCCGAGGTGGCTCTCACCGCCATGAGATCGGCCGACATCATCTTCGACCTCGCCTCCAACACCTGGCTGTACGCGCCCGGACTGCCCCCGATCATCCAGGCAGGCGCACGGATCCTCCAGGTCCTGGTACCCGAGCGTTCCATCATCGACCGGCCCCCCACCGACGACATCCTGTGGAGAGCCGACGTCTCCGAGGCACTCACCGCCGACACCCAGGAGATCCACATCACCAGTCCCCTGGGGACCGACCTGCGGGGCAGGCGGGGCGAAAGCCCGTGGCACGCCCAGCGGGGCTATGTGTGGGAGTCGCAACAGTGGGACAGCTACGGGGTGTGCATGATCAACTGCGCTCCCGAGGTGGAGTCAGTGGAGGGAGTGGTCTACTTCAATGGTCCGATGATCCTCTTCCCCCAGTACTGCTACACCACCAAGACCCCTATCCGGGTCGAGGTGGAGGCTGGGCGGATCGTCCACATCGACACCGACCACGAGGAGGCCCGGACCTTCGACCGCTGGATCCGCCAGTTCGACGACCCGAACCTGTACGTGGTGGCCCATCTCGGTTTCGGATTCGATCCCAGAGCCGACCTGGAGTCGTTCGACCTCGCCGCCTGGGAGAGCTACTACGGAGGCGTGGTGGTTGCCTTCGGCGCCAACACCGCACCCCAACTGGGCGGAGGCACGAGCGCCACGGGCCACATGGACGGCATCCTCCTGGAAGCCAACCTTACCCTCGACGGCGTCCCGATCATCGAGAACGGCGAATTCGTGGAGTCGACCGGCCTGCGCTCACCCGGCTGAGGGGGTTACACAGGAATCCGTGCCCAACAGGCCGCGTGGATAAGCGGCCGACCGGATCGGATCAAGGCTCTGTCTCGCCGAAACAAGCGCGGTCAACTTCCTCGGGAATCGTGATGACGTCGCCGCTGAGGTCCAGACCATGTCCGTGGAGACAAGCCATCTGGTCGTCGGTGAGTTCGAAACCGCCTGTGGGGGTATCCGGGACGTGGTCTCCTCCACCGAAGTTCGGCGCCTCCTCGCCGGCCGCGAGTTCGGCAAGAGCTGATGCCGCTCTACCCAGTTGGCCGTCGGGGTCGTGCTCTGTTCGGGCGGCCGACACGAGGGCTTCGACATCGTCCAGCGGCTCTATGCGCCGTGCGAGAAGTTGTGCCGGCGTGTCCCCCTTCCCGAGTCGATTGGACACCTCTATGGCCGACACGTCGAGACGGTCGAGTAGCGCCAGTTGCGTCGCTCCGCTGCTGTAGAAGCGGCCGAACCCGAAGAACGACTTTACGCCGCCCAAAACCGACATGGGATCATCTAGGTTCCGGTCGAGCAGGTCAAGCTCGCTGGGGTGGTTGGCCGAGGTGTAGAGGTTGCCGATCTCGTCGCCTATGCGGTGCTCGATCCAGCGGGCGGACCCTTCCATGCGTTCCTGTTGCTCGTCAAGGACGACCCTGGAGTCGCGTTGATGCCGGGCGGAGCGTACTGCAGCCAACTGGCGAGCCAGACGCTCGGTCTCAGGAATCGTGTCTGCCTGGTAGGCGGCGATCAGGATGCGGTTCTCAAGCAACGCCAGTTCCAGGTTCTCTTGCGAGAAGTCGTACCCGGCAACGTCCTGGAAGGCTGTGTCCGGGACCCATTCGTCGAACTGGTCCCGATGGAAGGCTTCGTGGACAATCAACGCAATGAACTCGGGTGGGTCGGGTTCTCTACCAGGTTCACCCCGTTGAGCGATCACCACGAAAGTGTCCGTGCTGCCAATGTCCGCGAAGAAGTCGAATGGCGCCATGGATGCCAGTCTGTCGGGATCGGCCGCCTGGCCGACGACTGCCACCCGGTGGCCGTCTACATCAATGTGGCGTATCTCGCTCCCCAGCGCTTCCGGATTCGGGTGGTTGAAGGCCACCACCGCCGCCACTCTCCCCCCGACGTCGAGGGTGACCAACACCGTGGGGATGGCCGCGAGGTCATAGCCCGGCCACGCCCCGGCGGAGTGCAACACCGCCGACCGCCAACTGTCAAAGAGAGAACGCGCTTCCCCGGACACCTCGTCGACACCGCCCGCCGCCGCGACAGTTGAGGTAGTGGACGCCGCTGTTGGATCGGTCGAAGTAACCAGCGGTGATGGATCATCCCCCGATCCGCATGCCACCGCAAGCGCCACGGCCACACCGAAACCAACCATCCGTAAACCGGCCCGGGCACTTCCCACCAAACCTGTCCCAATTGCCTGCTTCTTCTCCACAAGAGACTCGATGGTAACTCCGCCACGGATCGGAGGGGAACGGCTTCAGCACCGGCTTCCTTGGAGCTCTTACACTCGGTTCAATGCGGGCGGAATGCTATGACAGGTTTGGTCGTCCTGCATCGAGACTGACAGCAGCTACGGACGGGTCTGCGGACAGCCCCGGCCCGGGACCGGGCGGCTGGGCATGGGTCACCAACGAAGGAACTTGGGGGTGGGGTAACTGTCGGGGAACGACCCACAACCGCATGGAACTGAAAGCTGTCCTGAAGTTGCTCGAATCGCATCCCGACCGACCGTTGCTGATCCAAACGGACAGCACCTATGTGCTGAACATCTTCACTGATGAGCTCAACGGCTGGGGAAGGGAAGGCTCACGAACAGCTAAAGGAACCGAACTCGCAAACTTCGACCTGATAGAACGATCGATGAACTCTTGGAGGAGAGGAAAGACATCTGCTGGGAATGGGTCAGAGGCCACAAGGGCCATCCCCTCAACGAAAACGCGGACCGGTTGGCCGGCTTTGCAAGATCCCAGGCCAAACTCGGACATTGGCGCTGACTTGCCCACCTCACCTGCCGGTTGCGTGGACTACCCGCATAGAACGCGTGAATCACCCGGACAGAACGGTTTCTCTATTCCAACCGAGACAATCCCGACGATTGACTCTCCCCTACTCCTTAGCCCGGAAGGAAATCCGGAGGACGCCGCCGCGCCGGCGCCTCGATCAGTTCGATGATCACGCCCAGTTCCGGTTCGGTGTCGAAATAGGCGAATCCGCCGTCTCCGTCCAATCCGTGGCCGAAGCCTGCCATCAGCATCTCGTACCCCGCCTCTTGCATCACCTCTACCTCGGTCTCGATCGAGTCGACCAGGATCCCCAGGTGGTGGAGGCCCTCCCCCCGCCGCTCCAGCCAGTCCTCGTAGATGTTGGGACCGGCCAGCGATTGGACCAGCTCGACCTGAGGATTGGCGCCGGTCCAGGCGACCTTCATTCGATAATCAGCCGGCTCCCCCAGGTAGCTGAGGGAGCGGACGTTGTCGGATGAGTAGACGAATCCCTGCCAGCCCTTGAGACCCCACATCTTCACGTACATGTCGAGGGCGCGATCGATGTCCCTGACGACAATGCCGATCTGCCCCACCGGCTTCCCACCGAGGATGGGGACCCCTCGGCGAACTGTCTCACCGGGTCCGCTTCCGGACTTCACCTACGCCTGCCTTTGTTAGCGATGTGTCCGGAACTGTACAACGCCGTGTTGGAGTCGTGGCGGAGAACGTGGCTGTCACTGATTCCCTCAACAGGAGGCGACAGGTAGGCAGATGAAAAGCTAGAGTCTCACATGGGCACGTTTTTTTTATCCATGCCGACCTGGGGGAATGCAATGCGGCTCGATGTCGTGAACGGGCATGTCGTAACCGGTGACGGGCGCTCGTACTTGGAGGACACCTCCGTCACCACCGAAGACGGATTGATCACCGGCCTTCACAGGATCCGGCACCTCCCCTACCGGGTCTACTCGCATCGGGTCCTCGACGCCAGGGGCGGTCTCATAGTGCCAGGGCTCATGAACATCCACTCCCATGTGGTCAGCTTCGGTCCGCTCTGTCCCGGGCTTCCGAGAGAGGCCGCCCCCAAAGAGCGGATTCTCGCCAACCTTGACACCCACCTGCTTCAGGGGACAACCACCGTGCTCAGCCTGGACGGTTTTGCCTTGCCCTTCGAGAACGACGCAACCAACAAACTGCATCCCGTCAACGTCAAGATGGCGACTCTCCATACGCCGAAAAACGTCGCCTCCGGGGAGATGGGCGGCAACCGTCTCCCCCCTCATCACCGCGGTTTCACCGCCGCCGAAGCTGTGTCGTCGGGTGCGGTGGCCATGGGAGAAGTCGGCTCTTGGGCCACCACCGGCGCGACGTACGAGAAAAACCTGCGGCTGGAACAGCCGATTTCGGTCAGCGACGCACTCGCTCTGGATGCCGCTTACCTGGCGGGCGACAACCTCGCACTGGAGCGGATCATCCAGAGGGCAGGTCTCGGGCCCATGTCTCTGGATGAGGCTAAGACGCTGGTGAGGGAAACCAGCGTCGAGCCGATGGCGGTGGCCAAGGAAGCGATACTGGAAACCATCGACTTCGCGCCGAGGCTGGGGATACCCGCCCTGTGCCACACCGAACCGGACACCTACGACGTTGTCCGGGAGGTCGCCCGGGAGATCGGCGACAAGTTGGTGGCGCTGCACGTCAACTACCACGCCACGGCCGAGGAGGCGGTCGGGATGGCGAGGGAAGTCAGGGGTCACGGGGGTTTCGTGGAGGTGATCACCGCCGACCACTTCGGCGCAGGCCAGTTGGAGCCGAGTCCGGATACGGCCTTCGCCCTGCTTTCAGAGGGGCTGGTGGATGTGCTGTCCACCGACTACTCAGGTGGCTATCACGACGCCATCCTGTTGTTCATCCAAAAGGCTGTGGAACACGGGGCGGTCTCTCTCCCCCAGGCCGTGAGACTGGCCACCAGTTCGCCCGCCGGCATCATCCCGGGCCTGGCTCCCCGGAAGGGCCTCATCGAGCCGGGACACGTCGCCGACCTGGTGGTGGTCGACAGAGACGACATCACCCGCGTGAGGACCGTCATAGTCGGCGGTCGGATCGTGGTTGAGGACGGACGCCGGGTAGACCGCTAGGGTGTCCTATTTCGGAGTGGGG
>JAAXHN010000101.1 GCA_012270885.1 Acidimicrobiia bacterium
ATGAGTCCTGAGCCTAGACTCTCCGGATCCAGAGAAGCAGGAGATCGGCGGGCACCCCCAACTCTTTCAATCCAGTCGCTCTGCGACCATCAAGGCAACCGTAGCCACGGCCATCAGGGCTATGACCAGGACCACGCACCCCCGGAGGAGTTGATCTCCAATCGCTGTGCGCGGCATCTCATTTGGCCTGGTTTTTCCACTTGCCGATCCTCTCATAGACCCTGAGCCGTGTTGCATAGACGCCCCGGCCGAGCCGTTCAGCGATCAACTCGATGGGGATCCCGTCCATGTAATCCCTCACAGCTTTGTGTTCCTCGTCGGGGGTCCATCGTTTACCGAACTTGTTCGGCCGATCCATCAATCCGGTCATGAATCGGTAGGTCGGCACCTTGGGGTCTTCCAGGTTGCTTCCCATTTCCGCTGCCTCTCAATCCACTTGGAGAACCCCTGGACCGGGGACGAAAACTGCTTGCCCTCGGGGAGGGGATGTGCAATACCCCAGTCGGCTTCGGCCGGACCCTATTCCCGTGCCGGGATATAGGCGCCGTCACCGGTTCTATCACCCGGGACCCCGCCGTCGTTGACTACACCGTAGGCCAGGAAGGGGTTGGCGCCCGAGACCTTGCGGATCCGGACGTACCCCTGCGTGGTCCCCGGAGCATGCGCGCGCAGGATGCTGTTGATCTGACGAAAACCCTTGGCCGGGACCACGGTCATGGGCTCCGCGTCCATGGTAACGGTCTTGACCCGCATGGCCGTTTCCCCGCCATAGATATCGAGGTCGAAGACGATTTCCTGGTCGTCCACCTCTCCGGTGTTGATCAGGGCCAGGTTGCTGCGGTTCTCCTCGTTCTGCTGCAACCCGTCCACCCAAGCGCTGTCGGTGAATCCCTGGCCTCGGGGCACCGCCGTGTAGAAGACGCCGTATTGCCCCTAGCTGGGGTCTTCCGCGTCTGCCGGCGCCACCACCCGGGCGCCGATCACCACCCCGCTGAGGTCTCCCACGGGTGCCGTAAAGAACGCCGCCCCCACGATGGTCCCACCGCGCGGGCCGATACCCTCCGCACCAGACTCGCGCAACACTTGCACGGCGTTGGGAATGATCGCCTGTCCTCCAGGAGGAATCAGGTTGCCCGTAACCGTAGCTGTCTTGTCAGGCGTTCCGATGGCATCGGCCACGAAGTGGACGTCAACCCCCTTGACCTCATCCGAGAAGTTGGTCATGACCAGTTCAGTGCTGAAGTTCGGGTGTTCGATGACGACCGGCAGCGTCTGCCCGCGGACTCCCGCCAGTGAGCTTGCCGTCACCGGAAAGACAAAGGAGCCGTCCGAGTTGGCGTTGTCGTTGACAACTCCGTAGGCGTAGAAGGGCTCCATCCCCTCCACACGCTCCACCACGACGTAGCCCCCAGACTCGGGATCGGCCTTACCAGCTCCATTCAGCACCTGGTTTGCCTGGTAGAACTCTCCCGGTCCCAGCATGTCTTCCCACACCACTTGGCCGATGGGGTCGGACGGATTGCCGGAAAAGGCCGTGATTCTCAAGGTGATCGATCCCTCCGACCCCATGTTCTGGACAGCCACGTTGGAGCGGTCCCGCGGGGTCTCGCGCAGCCCGCATAAAAAGACGGCTTCGTCGCCGAATCCCTTGTTTTCCGGAACCCCCGGATAGGCCAGTCCGGCGCGTCCTTCGGGCACCAGCGTGGTGGTGCGGACCACCGCGCTCACCTCGAAAGAACCCGAGACATCCACCCGCAAGGTCCCGATCCGGTTGCCGGTTGCGGGAATGGGAACCTGCAGGTCCCTCAGATAGTCGATGGCGTTGGGCCGGATCATCTGCTGGTAGGGGCCAAGCATGTCGGTGGCGATGCCGCTGCCCCCTCCGGCTTCGGCCGTGTAGGTGAAGTTGAGCATGGCCGGATCGGGCCCCCGGTTGGTCAGGGCCAGCTCCGAAGTGAAGTGGGAGTTGCGCTTCCCCCTCGAGTCCAGCACCACCGGGACGAACTGGGTCATGGTGTCCGCCGGACCGGTTCTCCCATAAAAACCCGATCCAACGATGAAGTTGAACGGAACTACGCGCGAGCCTACATTGATTTCAGTCTTGAACTTGCGGGCGTAGCCCACTTTGGGGACGTCGGCCCTGTCGGTGTCGTCGGTGGGATCGTCGAAGTAATACTCCACGAAGCCGCCTTCAGGGTTACTTCTTGCCGCTTCGATGACCTGAGGCAGTATGAGCTCCCCGGTGACGGCGTCCCGGACAGTCGCTACCAGAGGACGCAGCTC
>JAAXHN010000102.1 GCA_012270885.1 Acidimicrobiia bacterium
GGGTTCTGCCCCGACGAGGCCATCGACCGCAAGACGATGGCGGTGTGGGTGGTCCGGATCCTCGACGGCCAAGACCCGCCGTCGATATCCGAGTCGAGTTTCGATGATGTGGTCGCCAATAGTTTCCATGCGCCGTTCATCGAACGGATGATCGAACTAGGTGTTACCAGAGGATGCGGCGACGGATCTACTTACTGCCCGGACGATCGCGTGACCCGCGCTCAGATGGCCGCGTTCATCTCTCGCGCCTTCGACCTCCCCGACGGCCCATGGCCGAATTTCACCGATGTGCCGCAAAACGCGTGGTATGCGGTGAATGTGGCCCAACTCGCCGCATCGGGGATCACCAAGGGATGCGGCGACGGGTCGACCTTCTGTCCGGGAAGCGAAACAACCCGAGCCCAGATGGCCACATTCCTGCACCGCGCCGAGAACCCCGGGACACCACCGGACCCGACCACCGAAACCGATGATGCGGAGACCACCGAAACCGATGATGCGGAGACCACCGAAACCGAACTTTATTCGGAGGATGATGAGCCGGTTCCGGGTCTTATCCGTGGGGCCCTGACCAAAGGTACTGTGCCCGTCCATGTGTACTACTGTGCCCGTCAAGGTAGGTACTCCACGAAAGATTTGGCCGAGGTAGTCGATCTGCTAATTGACGTAATAAGCCCTCGATGGATGAGGGAGTCATCGGATTTGCAAACCTTGGTATTCACCGAGGGTTCCGTGATATCGCCGGATCTGGCATGGGACAGCGTTTGGCTCGAGGAGGCATATCCCCGCTGCCGGGCTGCTCTGGGTTCGGATAGGCCTTCGCAGATTCTCATTCTCGTAGATACTCCCAGGGGAAGACACCACGGCTATGGAGGTGGCGGTGTCGCAATATCAATGACCCGCGACGCGCTCGGGCTCGAGGGACATGGTGAGAAAAGGTTTCTATTTGTCGTAGCGCACGAATTGGGCCACTCGCTCACAGGGTTACGCCATGACTTTGTTAGTTGCTTGTGGGATACCCTAATGGTCGGCATTGGCACATCGGCTTGTAAACCAGGAGCAGGAGGGGCGGTCCTGGGTGATTTGGATCTGGTTCCGACCAACCTAATCTACCCCCTTTTCGTTGGCGAAGGCCTACTCCTTTCTTGTTACCATCGGAGGCTGCTGGGCTGGCCCGTGGGCGGTGACAGCCCCCCGTGCGTGCTGTTGCCACCTTCACCGCCAACGTCTGTGTCTTTGAGTGAGAGTGGGTTGACCGTAAGTTGGAAGCCGCCGCTCTTTACCGATGATGTACCGATCACTGGATACGAGGTAACCGTTCACTCAAGGGTTTTGGACGGCGTTTACGGCGTTTACGAATTATCGGAGAATGACAGGATGTTCCCGATTGACGGGTTGCCCATTCTTGATGATTACTGGATCCTTGTTAGGGCCATCTCAAAGTATGGGACCGGGGCTTTAGAGGACCTTGATTTTAAGTCCATACCTTCACCGGATTCGGTTAGTGTCACAGAAGTAGCCTCGGGACGATTCGAAGTGTCATGGAGTCCGGTGCCTGGCGCCTCTTTTTACTGGGTCTGGGACAACGTCATCAATAATGATGACATAACCGGGACTACTTATAGGGAGACAAACGACACCTCCATAGTGATCCGCGAAGACGTACCGGGCACTTTACACACCGTCAAGGTACTGGCCTGCGGTTTCGAGGATGTGTTCGGATGGGAGGAATGCGGCTTCGGAACGGAAGTCACTGTGTCCGCCGCCTCCAGATTACCTGCTGAACCTGCTAGACCTGCTGGGCCGGCGTCGGTGTCGGTTATCGAAGCCGGTGACGACTGGTTCGTTTTGTCATGGGAGCCGGTACCCGGCGCCACCTCCTACTATTGTGGGTACCGCATTGGCGACGGCATGGGGACAGGCCGCTACACCTCGGACAGTCCCTGTGAACTGTGGTTGGACGACCCGAAGGCGGGCATAACGTATACGGTTGAGGTAGCAGCCTGCTTGGAAGAGTCGGACCTATGCGGCGAGGCAACGACCGCTACCGCCTCCACACGGGTTCTGCCTCCCGCGCCGGCGTCATATCCTGTTTCGGTGAAAGAGGTGGGCGACACATGGTTCACCCTGTCCTGGGACCCGCCTGCGGCCGATGCTTATTTCGATGTCAAAGCGGTTGTCGGAAATGTGAGATGGAGGGCTCCTGGATGGACCCGCGATCTTAACGGAAACTGGGGGCTGGAACCTGACACTGACTACACTCTAAAAGTGCGCACCTGTCACGGCACGGAGAGCAATTGTGGTGGCTGGGTGACCTTCTCCTTCACCACGACACCGCATAACTAAGCCCTGTATCTGAGCCGCCCCCGGTTGCCGGGGAGTGAGATGTCGGGCGGTTCTTGTGAAATCTCATAAAGGGATAATCACGTTTTGGTGGCTCCGGCGTGAGGAGTGGAGTAGCGTGGTCTCCTTCATTTGCCATGACCGGCGCCGATCCGCAAGTTCGACTCCCGGACAGCTTGAGATACCGATTATCTTTGGTTAGTGATGTCATGCAACAGGAAGCAGTACCGAAGCCGTTACCGCGTAGCTAACCGATGGGGCAGGTGGTGTGAATGATTGACTCAGAAAGACGATCGGAGATTTCCTCCAAGGCGCCCATCTCGGCTGCAGGTGTTTGGAAGGTGTTCGGCAAGCGTGTGGCCGATGCCATGGAAATGGCCAGGGACAATGTGGACCAGGCATCGATTCTGGCGGGGAGTGGCTGCGTGGTGGCTGTACAGGACGCCAGTTTCGAAGTGAACAGGGGGGAGATTTTCGTGGTGATGGGCCTTTCGGGCAGCGGAAAGTCCACACTGATCCGCTGTCTGTCCCGCCTGATAGATGCCACCGCCGGCACGGTTCTGATCGACGGCAGGAACCTGGGTGAGATGTCCGATGTGGAGCTGCGGGAGATACGCCGTCACACCATCAGCATGGTGTTTCAGAACTATGGACTGTTCCCGCACCGGAGGGTCATCGACAACGTCGCTTTCGGGCTGGAGGTGAGGGGGGCGGAAAAAGAGGATCGCTACCAGACCGCCATGCAGATGATCGAATTGGTGGGACTCGACGGTTGGGCCGACAAGTATCCCGAGCAGTTGAGCGGAGGCATGAAGCAGCGGGTCGGTTTGGCCAGAGCCTTGGCGGTGGATCCCGAGATTCTGCTCTTCGACGAGCCCTTTTCTGCTCTCGATCCGTTGATCCGCCGAGACATGCAAGATGAACTCTTGAGCCTGCAGGAGCGACTCCACTGCACCATGGTTTTCATAACCCATGACTTCTCCGAGGCACTGAAGCTGGGGGACCGGATTGCCATCATGCGATCGGGCGCCATAGTGCAGGTGGGTACCCCCGAGGAGATAGTCGCCCATCCGGCCGACGACTACGTCAGAGACTTCACGCTGGACGTTCCCCGGCACAAGGTGTTGTCAGCTGGAACGGTGATGGCGCAGGCCTCCTCGGATGTGGTTCTGGAAGGGGAGCCCGTGGTGGTCTCGGCCCGGTTGGAGACCATCCTCCCGCGCCTTCTGACCGAAGGGAGACCGATCCCGGTGGTCGACGCGGACGGTGTCCGCTGCGGGGTACTGGAGCCGGCGTTAGTCTCCCAATACCTCTGGCCTCGATGACCTCGCTGGCTCCCCAGTCGGTGGGCTGGCGTCGCCCGCTTGGCTATCTCGGGTTGGCTGTCGTGCTGCTGGGAGGTCTGGCGTGGCTGCTGCCGGAAGGGATAGGAGCGTTTCCCCAGGAGTGGGACGTCGGTTTGGGGCCGGCGGTGAACGAGATCCAGCAGTGGTGGATTAGTAACCGGCGCGATCTGGGCGTTTACCTGTATTTCTTCGATCCGCTCTCCGGCTCGATCGACTGGTTGCTGCGGGCCCTCGAGAACCTGTTGATGGCTATCCCCTGGTATGTGCATGTAGTAGGAGTGGGAATGGTCTTCGGCCGCTGGCTGGGGAGGGCGGGAGGATTGGCTGCCGGGGCGGGCATGGTCTACTTCGTGGCGCTCGGTCTATGGGAGCAGAGCGTTCAGACCTTCGCCTTGATGACTGTGGGGGTGGCGCTTGCTGTGGCGATCGGAGTGCCGGTGGGAATACTGGCTGCCCGAAGTGATCGGGTACACCGGGGGCTGAGGCCGGTGCTCGACTCCATGCAGACGCTGCCCGCTTTCGTTTATCTGATTCCGGTCCTACTCTTCTTTGGGGTGGCCAGGGTGCCGTCCTTGATTGCCACGGTCATATACGCATTGCCTCCGGTGATAAGGCTCACCAATCTGGGAATACGCCAAGTACCCACCGAGAGCCTGGAAGCCGGGTTGATGTTCGGGTCCACCTCCGGTCAACTGCTCCGGAAGGTCCAGTTGCCCCAGGCTGTGCCATCCATCCTGGCCGGGGTGAACCAGACGATCATGATGGCGCTGAGCATTGTGGTCATCGCGGCGATGATCGGAGCGGGGGGTCTGGGCCAGGAGGTGCTGCTGGCGCTCCGCCACCAGGAGGTGGGAAGGGCGGTGGAAGCGGGAATGGCCATCGTGCTCATGGCGGTGATGCTGGACCGTTTCTCCCACTCCCTGGTGGGGCAGGGTCGCATGGGAGGGGGGCATCATGGCGAGGGGCTCCCGTATAGGAATTGGTGGATAGCGGGAGGAGTGCTGGCCGCAGTGGCGATCGCCGGATGGACACTGGGTTGGACGGACTATCCGACCGCCCTGCAGTTCAGTTACGCCGCCCCTATCGACGGAGCGGTGGACTGGGCAAGGGACAACCTGTATCAATTGGGAAACCTGCCGGTGGGCACCGGGCCCTTCAGCGACTTCCTCACCACCTATGGCACCCGTCCCATGCGGCTCTACCTGAGTGAGGAGGCGTGGCCGGTGGTGGTGCTGTTCTTCGGATTCGTGGCCTGGTGGGCTTCGGGCAAGAAGCTGGTGTTGGGATCGGTGGTCGGAACCGTTGTCATCGGGTTGCTGGGTATGTGGACCCTCACCATGGACACTCTGTCGCAGACGGTGGTGGCCGTGTTGATGGCCATAGTGATCGGGCTGCCCCTGGGGGTGGCGGCCTCACGCCGGGACTGGCTGGAGCGTGGAATGCGACCGGTCCTGGATACGTTGCAGACCATCCCGAGCTTTTGTTTCCTGGTGCCGGTGGTCATCCTGTTCAATGTTGGACGGATCCCCGGGATAATCGCCTCGGTCCTCTACGCTATTCCTCCGGTGATTCGGCTCACCAACTTAGGGATTCGGAGTGTTGACAAGGAGATTGTCGAGGCTTCCGAGTCATTCGGGGTCACCCGTCGGCAGAAGCTGTGGAAGATACAGTTGCCTCTGGCGATGCCCACTGTTCTGGCGGGTATCAACCAGACGGTGATGTTGGTGCTGGCCATGGTGGTGATAGCCGGGTTGGTGGGAGGCGCCGGTCTGGGCCTGGAGGCGGTGAAAGGGCTGGCCAGGAGCGATACCGGCCTGGGATTCGAGGCGGGGGCCTCTATCGTGATCCTGGCCATGATCCTAGACCGGATCACCCAAGGTTGGGCGGCTCGATTCCAACCGCCATCGTCGGAGGGCGATTAGGGGAGACGTTGGAGGGACGATGTTCCCGTTGAAGGTTCAGGGGCCCAAGGGAAATGGACATTTCTCCCCCACCTGGTTAACATATTGTCAACACTCAGGTTGGCATGTTTCAGACATACAAAATGTGTCCAATGATCGAGCGATACGAAAGGACGTGACATGAGTAAGAGATCAACGTTCAAGGCCTCTCTCCTCCTGGCTGCCTTGTCCCTGGTGCTGGCGGCCTGCGGAGATGACCTTGGTGACGTGGAAACCATCAAGCTTGCGGTGAACCCATGGGACGGCTCGGCGGTCAACATTGCGGTGGCCGCGGCCGTTCTGGAGGGAGAGGGCTACACCGTGGAGAGAGTCGAGATCGACGAGAACGCCCAGTGGGCCGCCATCGCCGCCGGCGATCTGCATGCCTCCCTGGAGGTCTGGCCTTCCGGGCATGCCGACAATGTTGCTTCCTACATAGATGGTGGCGGCGGCGTCGTGAACGGCGGTGAACTCGGGGCAGTTGGCAAGATCGGCTGGTGGATTCCCACCTATGTGGTGGAACAGAACCCGGCAGCCGGTAGCTGGCAGGGTTTGCAGGACCCGGCAACAGCCCAGGTGTATGCCACAGCCGAAACCGGGGACAAGGGACAGTTCCTGATCGGCGACCCGAGCTGGGTGTCCTATGAACAGGACATCATCGACAACCTGGGGCTGCACCTCGAGGTGGCATATGCCGGATCCGAAGAGGCCCTGTTGGCGGCCATGGACTCGGCTACCAGCCGCGGGGACCCGTTGCTGTTCTACTGGTGGACTCCCCACTCGGCATTCAGCAAGTTCGACCTCACGGCGTTCGAGCTGCCGCCTTACTCCGATGAGTGCTATGCCTCCGGCGCAGTCGACTGCGACTATCCGGATGACGTCTTGTTCAAGATCATGTGGGACGGCTTGGAGGAAGGGGCCCCAACCGCATTCGCCATCCTCTCCAACTTCAGCTACACGAACGAGGATCAGATCTTCATGTTGGGTCAGCTGGACGCGGGGTTGTCGGTCGATGAGGCCGCCGCCGCGTGGATGGACGCCAACGAGTCTGTCTGGCAGGCCTGGATCCCCGGATAAACAACCTTTCACAAGACCCTTGACGACCCAGGTGAGGCTGCTCTACGGAGCGGCCTCACCTGTTCCGGGTGGGGTTCGCTTCCGCGGCTTCTCCCTCACTGTTCAATGGCCCAGCAGCGTCGAAGTTGCGCGTACCCCTAGACTTGAGTCTGCCCAACTGAGAGTGCCATGGGAGATCCAAAGGTAAGAAGACGCGTCGGGCTGGTGGGGCTGCTGTGTTGCGTTTTCCTGATCATCGCCGAGGAAATAGTCGATGTTGAGTTCTTCGGGGAGGCGCTCCTCGGGCTGTTCTGCATAGTCCTCTTGGGTACTTCGGCTACCGAGGAGGGCAAGGCCGGGGCCGAGGCGCCGGCGGAAGACCCGGAGGCCGTCCGAAGGTTGGCGAGACCATCATTCTGACCTCTGAGGGGTCCCGGGCGCCGGCCGCCGGTGGTGAGGTAACGCGGTCGAATCCAACTTGGATGTGGGGACTTGTTTAGAGAGCTACTGGAGGAAAAGGGCATTCTGGTGGCCGATGGCGCCATGGGCACCACTCTGTTCGGAATGGGCCTCGAGAGCGGGGACTGTCCGGAGCGGCTCAACATCGAACAGCCAGGGATGATCTCGGAAGTTCATCGGTTGTTCGTGGAGGCGGGAGCGGATCTGTTTCTCACCAATACCTTTGGGGGTAACCGCCGCCGCCTGGCCTTGCACGGTTTGGAAGACCGGGTTGCCGAGTTCAACCGGGCCGGGATGGTGATAGGTCGCCAAGTGGCGTCCGAGGCCGGGCAAGCAGTGGCGGTAGCGGCCAGCGTGGGGCCCACCGGGGACCTCTTCGAACCACTCGGCCCTCTGAGCCACGGCGAGGGTGTCGAGGTCTTCGGGGAACAGATGGAAGCGCTTGTCGAGGCAGGCGCCGACATTCTGTGGATCGAGACCCTGTCCTCCTGGGAGGAGATCTCGGCTGCGACCGAGGCGGCCTCGGGATTCGACGTGCCCTACGCGGTGACTCTCAGCTTCGACACCAACGGGCGGACCATGATGGGCCTGCGGCCTTCGGAGTTCGGACAGTGGTGGACCGAACTGCCTCCGGACGGTCGGCCCGCGGCCCTGGGCGCCAACTGCGGCACCGGCCTGGAAGAGGCGCTGGAAGCGGCCGGAGCTATTGCGGACAATGCAGAGGACGCATGCGTGATCGTCAAGTCCAACTGCGGCATACCGGTCTACGAAAGTGGAGGGCTCACCTATCCCCAGGGTCCCGAACTCATGGAAAGCTACGCCCGACGGGCCATGGATGGAGGATGCCGCATCATCGGGGCCTGCTGTGGCTCCACACCGCATCACATCAGGCAGATCCGTTCCACCTTGAAGGGATCCTGACAGGAGTTCGCCGGCGTTAGCTGCATAACCCGCATCGCTCTATGTGTATAGTACATACACATACTTATAATGGATATGTTGTGGCCAGAGTCCAGTTGGTGATTCCGGACGAGGATCGGGATCGTTACGTCCATCAAGCCCGGAGGGAGGGTGTGACTTTGAGTTCGTGGATAAGGACCGCCGCTCAACAGCGGTTACGCCAACAACAGAGAGTAAGCCCTTTCGAAGGGTCAGCCGACCTGAAGAAGTTCTTCAAGGAGTGCGATGCTCTGGATGGGCCTGCTGAGGAACCGGATTGGGAGGTACAGGTCGCAGTGATGAATGAGTCTCGCCGACGCGGGGCGGCGGGAACGTGATCTTTGTCGACACGAATGTCTTCATGTATGCGGTCGGCCGTCCCCATCCGCTGCGAAGTGCGGCCCGCCAGTTCTTCCTCGAGTGCCAACGCAACCGCACTCCCCTGTGCACCTCCGCGGAGGTCCTCCAGGAACTGTTGCATGCCTACGTCCCGGTATCGAGACTGTCCACCCTTGATGCTGCACTCACCCTGATTGCCAGGTCCAGAGTGGAGGTCTGGCCCCTGGTGATGGAGGACGTGACGCTCGCCCGGCAGCTAATCGTCCAGCACCCGACCCTGGGAGCCCGGGATCTCTGTCACCTGGCAAGTTGTCGCAGACGCGGGGTGAGGGAGATCAAGACCTTTGATCAGGGCCTCCGGGGTGTTGGCGGGCAGGAAAAAGAACAACACGGCTGAGCTTGCCGGACGAGCCACCATGGCTCGATCGTAAAGGTGGCGCGAGTCCGGCGGGATTGGCGACTTGTCCCATCGCCTTCCATACACTGCCCTTATGCGGTTTGTGGTCTTAGACCTGGAAGCGAACGCCGATCATCCGCGCCCGGAGAGTCAAGAGATCATCGAGATCGGCGCACTTTTGGTGGAAGACGGCCGGGCGTCGAGAGAATTCTCCAGCCTGGTCGCTCCGACCCCGGGTCGGCCCCTGGTTTCACTGACTGTCGAGTTGACCGGCCTCACTGAAGAGCTAATGGGAGGGGCGCCATCCCGGGTGTCCGCCCTGGAGGAGTTCCTGGAGTTCTGCGGGGACCTGCCTCTGGTGGCCCACAACGGGAGCACTTATGACTATCTGCTGCTCTTGGCGGAATTGGGCCGGGTTGGTCTGGGGGAACCCGGGGGAGAGCGACTCGACACCCTCGAACTGGCTCATGTGGTGTTCCCCCGGGCTGGGAAAGAGTCGGTCCCCGACATCGGGGGAGGCATACCCCCGCGTTCACGTCGCCTGGTGGATCTGGCGGCACACTTCGGCGTCGGTGAGGGCATCGGGCCTGCTCATCGGGCCCTGTCGGACGCCCGGCGGGTGTGGAGAGTGATGAACGGCCTGCTCGGGGAACTGAACCGCGATGATCCCGTCCGCCGCGCCCAGCGGTGGGTCCTGGAGGTCACGGATCACCCCTGGGCGGTCTTCTGCCAGCCGGACATAGCCGATATCGGAGTGGCTTACCGGCCGGACCTGGTGGAAGTGATCCCGCTACCTCTCCTGTCCGAAGAAGAACAGGATCCCCCACCCGAGGCGGCATTCGATGAACGGACCGGGGAAGAGGAAGTCGAACGGGACATAGATCTCCTCGATTTGGTGGCTCCGCTCACCGAAGGGGGAGAACTCATGACCGAGGGTATGGAGCACCGGCCGTCGCAGGAGGAGATGGCGCAACAGGTGGCTACCAGCCTTGCCCGGTCCGAGAACCTCATGGTGGAGGCCCCCACCGGCACCGGCAAGACGCTGGCCTATCTGGTGCCGGCCACTCGCCTGGCCACTGCCTGGAACACCCAGGTTCTCGTCTCAACCTACACCAAGGCCCTGCAGGACCAGGTGTGCCTGACCCTGCGAGATATCTCCGACCGGCTTTCGCCGGTTCGATGGACTGTCCTGAAAGGACTCAGTAACTACCTGTCGGTACATGCCCTGGCAGAGGAGTTGGTGTGGCTCGATCCCTTCGAGTCGGGTCGAATCCGCGACAACCCGCTCTTTTCCGACCGGGCATCCGATCATCTGGCGGATCATCATCTCGGCCTGGCCCTGGCGGTGGTGCTGGGTTGGGCAGCGGAGACTCCCACCGGGGAGTGGGATGATCTTCGCGACGGCTGGCTCAGAAGACGCGACGCCACCATGTACCGGCTGCGGTCCCGGCTGTCGATGACCGAGACTCCGGGCAGGGCCCGAAACGCCCTGGAGAGGAGGTGTTTCTTCGTGCGGGCCTTGAAGAGGCTCACGGCGGCGCGGATCGTGGTGGCCAACCACTCGCTGATGCTCCTTCGCGACCAGATGACCGGCTACAGCCCTCGTCTGATAGTGGATGAGGCGCACGAGTTGGAGTCGGCGGCCCGGTCCGCTTTTACGGGGACGGTGAGCCGACGCGTCCTGTGGCGCCTTCTCTACATGGTGTACCACACCAGGTCCTCGGGAAGCCTGCTGCGTCGCTACCTGGGTTCCCTGCCGTCCGGGCAGACGCGGGACCGCGGCCAGGTCTGTGCCGAGCGGGTGGTGCGCTACTGGCGTCTCTGCGAGCCTCGCATCGAGGACCTGGGGGAGACCCTGCTGGATTACTTGGAGGCGACGCGAGGGTGGTCGGCCGGGGAGGAGGAATCCTTCTCCACCCGCATCACCCGGGTGGACCTCAACCGCTCCCGTTGGCAGGAGGTGACCGACGCCCTGGAACAGTTGGCAGAGGCCTTCTCTTATCTGGCTGAGGCCCTCGACGCTCTGCCGGTTCCCGAGCGTTTGCGGGCCGATCGATCCTCCGACGAGTTGAAGCGGCGGATCACCTATGCAAGCGGGGGAGCGAAGACCATCGCCGAACTCTGCTTGCAGATGGCGAACATCGACTATCAAGATCTCCTGGAGGTGGCCCTGGTCTGCGACCTCGCCTGGTGGGAAGGGGAGGAGCGCTGGGGGCTGAGCGCGGTCCCGTTGGAAGTGAACGAACGCCTGGCGGAGGTCTGGGAGGAGAAGGAGTCGGTGGTAGTGACCTCCGCCACTCTCACAGTGGCAGGGTCTTTTGACTACGTTGCGGCCGGTCTGGGAATCACCGAGAGTCGCAGGGAGCTATTGGAGAGTCCATTCCCGGACCTACACAGGCAGATGCTGGTGGTGATACCCGGCTATCTGCCCACTCCCCGCGGGGAGGGTCTGGATGAATTTGCCGAGGTCGCACCGGCCGAGATGGCCCGTCTGTTCGAGATCAGCCGGGGCCGGGCGCTGGCGCTGTTCACCGCCAACCGGAGGATGGAGCGGGCCGCGGAGTTCCTGAGGGACCGGCTGTTTCCGGGATTCACGGTGCTCTGCCAGGGGGAGGCGTCGGCGCCGGAGCTCACCGAGGGCCTTCGCAATCCCTCCCAGCCCACGTGTCTCCTGGGCAGCGGCACCTTCTGGCAGGGGATCGATGTTCCCGGCGAGGCGCTGAGCCTGCTGGTGATGGAG
This sequence comes from Acidimicrobiia bacterium, assembly GCA_012270885.1. GTDB lineage: Bacteria > Actinomycetota > Acidimicrobiia > Spongiisociales > ZC4RG35 > Bin76. Next base: position 11,560 of record JAAXHN010000102.1, read on the forward strand.
AAACTCCCCTTCGACTCGCCGCAGGACCCGGTGGTGGCCGCCCGCCAGGAAGTCATCGCCCGCCGGGGAGGGAACCCGTTCGAGGACTTCCTTCTACCCGAGGCGGTGCTGGGATTCCGTCAAGGCGCCGGACGGTTGATCCGCACTGCGACGGACCGGGGAGTGTTGGTGGTGCTTGACAAGCGGCTGGGAACCGCCCGCTACGCCTCCTGGTTCCTCGACAGCCTCACCGGCTCTCCTCCGGTGTTGAAGGCCGAACGACCCCACCAGTGCTATCGGGCGATCGCCCGCCACCTGGAGAGCGGGCCGGATGGGATCAGATAGGACGGCGTCGGCGCGAGGAGATGACCCCGGTGTTGAACCCGGCGGCATGCAGCCCGCCGGCGAAGCGGGCATGCTCGATTTTCAGGCAGCGATCCTGGACCACCTGCAATCCGGCTTCACGGGCCCGGGCGGCGGCTTCCTCATGGCGAAGCCCCAACTGGAACCAGACCACCTTGGCGCCGACCTCGATGGCCTCCTCCACCACCCCGGGTAGCTGATCCCGCCGACGGAACACATCCACGATGTCGGGGGGTTCGGGAAGATCGGCCAGGCTTGGATAGGTGGGGATTCCCAGTACGTCAGAGTAGGCGGGGTTAACCGGGTGGATGAGATAGGGGGTGCGGATCAGGTAGGTGGCGACGAAGTTGGAGGAGCGCAGCGGGTTGGCCGAGACCCCCAGCAGGGCCACGCTGCGGGCCTTATGCAGAATCGCCAGCCGCTCCGTGGCGGTGGCGTCGTGGGGGCGCTCAGACACGGGCCGCCGCCTCGAGGGCGTAATCAAGGTCCGAGAGGATGTCCTCGATATCCTCGATGCCCACCGATATGCGGACCGTGTCGTCACCCACTCCCGCCGCGGCCCGCGCCTCCGGGGAGACCTGCTGATGGGTGGTGGACGCCGGATGGATCACCAGCGTCTTGGTGTCGCCCACGTTGGCGAGGTGACTGGCCAGTTGCACCGACTCGATGAACCGCACTCCCGCCGCGTAGCCCTTCTTCAGTCCGAAGGTGAACACCGCTCCCGGCCCGGCCGGCGTGTACTTCTCGACAAGCCTCCTTCCCGGGCTGTCGGGAAAGATCGGATAGCTCACCCAAGACACGGCGGGGTTTGCGGCCATGAACAACGCCACCTCACGGGCGTTCTCCACATGACGTTCCATCCTAAGCGGGAGAGTCTCGAGCCCCAGCAGCAGGAGGAAGGAGTTGAAAGGGGAGATGGCGGCTCCCACGTCGCGCAGCAACTCGGCGCGCGCTTTGGTGAGGTAGGCGTATTCCCGGAAATTCTCCCAGAAGCGCAAGCCGTGGTAGGCGGGGGAGGGATCGGTCATCACCCCGAAGTTGCCGTTGTCCCACGGGAAGAGGCCCGACTCCACGATGGCGCCGGCGATCACAACTCCGTGGCCTCCGATGAACTTGGTGGCGGAGTGGACCACGATGTCCGCTCCCCACTCGAAGGGCCGGCAGAGCCAGGGGGAGGCGAAGGTGTTGTCGATCATCAGGGGGACCCCGTGGGAGTGGGCGATTTCGGCGATCGGCTCCATGTCGAGAACCTCCCCGCGGGGATTGCCGATCGTCTCCCCGTACACCAGCTTGGTGCGGTCGGTGATGGCTTCCTCTATGTTCTCCAGCCGGGTGGCGTCCACGAAAGTGGTATGGATCCCCATGCGCCGGAGAGTCACGTCGAACTGTGTGATCGTGCCCCCGTACAAGTTGCGGGCCGCCACGATCTCGTCCCCTTCCTTGCAGAGGGTCAGCACCCCTATGAGTTGCGCGGCCTGTCCGGAAGCGGTGGCAAGTCCTCCCAGTCCCCCTTCCAGGGAGGCGATCCGCTCCTCGAAGGCAGCGGTGGTGGGATTGCTGATCCTGGTGTAGATGTCCCCGTAATTCTGGAGCGCGAACAAGTCGGCGGCGGACTGGGCGTCCTCGAAGACGAAGGAGCTGGTGGCGTAGATGGGCATGGCCCGCGCCCCCGTCTCGGGGTCGGGCCGCTGGCCGGCGTGGATAGCCCGGGTGGAGAATCCCGCCAGGTCTTTGGAAAGGGCCA